>NZ_JAKMRM010000005.1:0-108501 GCF_025772105.1 Campylobacter sp. IFREMER_LSEM_CL1846
AAACTTATTTTATAGACTCTTGTGATGATGTAGAATTAAATATAAAAAGAGAAAGTAAATTAGAATATAGAATCACTTATGATGATAGTAAGCAAATGAAAGCTATTGTTTTTATCATAGGTGGATATGGAGCAAATGCAAATATACATTTTCTAGAAAGTTATAGAAATTTTATAGCTAAAAAATTTGATGTAGTAGCTGTAAATGTATTTTATCATTGTTTTTGCCAAAGAGTTTCTGATGTGGATAAATATAGCGCTGAAATGACTTTTTTATTAGACGATATAAGAACATTTGAAAAGGCTTTCAGGGATTTTGAAATAGAATTTGAAGTGCTAGATAATACAAAAAATATAGAAAAATATTATCAAATTCTTGATCAAAAAATGAGTATATTAAAAGAACAAGGAATTTTAAATCAAGACTATAAGGTTGAGTTATCTGTGACTTTTATCCCACCTAACAATGAGTATAATAATTTTGCCATTATGCCTGCTATTGATCATATCAATGCCTTAAAAGATATAATGAAAAATTATCCTCAATTTAAATCTTTACCTAAAATTTACGGGGGGGGGTCATACGGTGGCTTAGTGGCATTAATGTGTGCTAAAATAGCTCCTTGGTATGTAGATGGAGTAATAGATAATTCAGGTGCTGCATTGCCTCCATTAAGATATATCATAGGAAGGGATTTAAATAAAGGTGATGCTATTTTAAACGAAGATGAGTTAAATAGTAAAGTTCATTGTTATGTGGAAACTTATTGGACACGCAAAAACCCAAACTCACCTTATTATTTTGCTGATGAAAATTATTTAATAAGAGCTTTACTTAATAAAGATCATTTGATCTTACAAGCTCAAAAGAATAAAAATATTATTTATACAAGTTATCATAGTGCTAAAGATGACTTAACTCCAGCTGATCATAAAATTTCTATGATAGAAATTTTAAAAGCCTTAAATTATGAAGTAGATTTTCATCTAATAGATGAAAAAGATATAGATGGTAAATTTATTAAAAATTTAACTCATGGCTGTGGAATTCCTGATAAGGCATTATTTAATAAAGAATTACCTATTATGCTTGAAAAATTAAAAGATAAAACATTTAGTATGAAAAAAGATAGTATATCTTATCCTTGTAAAAATAAAGTTTTTACCTTTAAAGATGAAAATGATAAATTTGTTTTAGAAATATTATAAAGCTTGTAAAAAGTAATTTTTAAGTAAAATTACTTTTTACTTTCAAAAGATTATTATCAAAAAGAGTATTTATGGCAAGCAAACAACTTTCACTTAAACATCTTAGTATGCCTATATTGCTTGAAATGTTTTTAAGATATTTTTCTTTGATTATCAACACCGTTATGGTTTCGCAATATTCTAACTTTTTGGTTGGAGCTATGGGTGCGGGTAATCAAGTAGCAGATTTATTTATCATTATTTTTAGTTTTTTAAGTGTGGGTTGTAGTGTAGTGATTGCTCAAGCTTTAGGGGCTAAAGATTACACTCTAGCAAGAAAGGCAATTCATCAAAGTTTATTTTTAAATGCTTTGCTTGGTTTTGTGTGCGGAAGTTTAATTTTATGGCATGGAGAGTTTTTACTCTATCTTTTACAAATTCCAAATGAGCTTTTAAAGAATAGTGAAATTTACTTGCACATGCTTGGAATTTGCTTGTTTTTTGACGCTATGGGTATAGTTTTGGCTGCTATTATTAGGGTGTATAATATGGCTTATTGGGTTATGTTTACTACCTTATTGATGAATGTTGTGATATTTATAGGAAATTTTTATGTATTACATTTTACCAAACTAGAGCTTTTTGGAGTAGGGCTTAGTAATATACTTGGGCGTTTGGTCGCCTTTGGTATGCTTGTAGTAATACTTAGTTTTAAACTTAAAATTCATCTTAAAATTAAAGAGATGATAAGTCTTGAAAAAGCTGTGCTTAAAAAGATTTTTAACATCGGTGGTTTTGCAGCAGGAGAGCATTTGATATGGTTTATACAATACACCATAGCTTTTGCTTTTGTAGCAAGTTTGAGTAAAGAAAATTTAAGCGTTCAAACGATTTATTTTCAAATTTCTTTGCTCATCATGCTAGTAGGGCAAGCTATAAGTGTAGCAAATGAAATTATCATAGGTAAATTAGTCGGTGCAAAATACTTAAATGTGGCCTACAAACATACTTGGATAGCTTTGTATTTTAGCGTGGTTGCAAGTGCTTTTGTAGCTTTACTTAATTATGTTTTGCAAGATTTTACCATGGATGTAGTAAAGCTTGAAGAAAGTTTAAAAGAACTTATGATACCACTTTTTACTCTTTCAATATTCTTAGAAATCTCAAGAACTTTTAATATAGTCATGGTGAATTCGCTAAGAGCAAGTGGTGATGCGAGGTTTCCGTTTTTAAGTGGAGTGGTATTTATGCTTGGAGTTTCTTTACCGGTTGGCTATGTGCTTTGTTTTTATGCTGGACTTGGAATTTTAGGAGTTTGGATAGGTTTTTGTGCAGATGAGTTTTTGCGCGGTATAGTAAATTCATATAGATGGAAAAGTAAAAAATGGCAAGGCAAAGCACTAGTATAAAAGGAATTTTAGAATTTAAAGAATTTCGTTTTGTTTTTGAAAAGAAAAAACTTAAATACTTAAGACTCAAGATAGATAGGGATTTAACTTTCAAGCTTAGTATACCGCTATATTATGAGCAAAGAGATGTTTTAAGATTTTTAGAAAAAAATGAAAGTTGGATTAGAGCCAAAGAAAAAGAACTTTCTTTAAAAAGAGTAGTTTTAGCAAGTGATGAATTGTATTTTTTAGGTAAAAAATACAAGCTAGTTTTTAACGAAAATCATAAAAAAGTTCTTATAAAAAAAGATAAAATTTTTGCAAAAAATCAAAAGTCCTTAGATCTTTTCTTAAGGCGTAGTGCTAGAGTGATTTTTGAGTATTTTATAAAAAAATGGCAATTTGTCCACAAGAGAAAAGTGCAAAGAATTTGCATTAAAGAAATGATTTCAAGATGGGGTTCTTGTAATCATCAAAAAGCATACATAAACTTAAATTTAAAACTTATGCAAAAACCTATAAAAGCTATAGAATATGTGATTTTACATGAACTTACACATTTAATCTACCCACATCATCAAAAAGAATTTTATGATTTTTTATATAAATTTATGCCTGATTATAAAGCAAGAGAAGTTTTTTTAAAAAGTCTTATTTTTTAAGTATATTTTTAAGCTTTCCTTAGAATTAAAATTGTTATATTTATATTTTTAAAAATTTAATTTTAAGGTTTTAAACTTGCTTTTAGAAATTACTTTTGATTATAAATCTAAAAATGATATTTTTGAGTATTTGTTAGCTTATTATGCTAAAGATTATGTGTATGATTATGAGCAAAAAGATGAAAAAATTATCATTAAGATTAAAGGCGAAAAAGATGAAATTCAAGCCTTTTGTTCTAATTTAGAAAATATCAGCCATAGTGTTTTTTTAAACAAATTTGACTTAAAAGTTATAGAAGAAGATTTTACACCTATAAAAAAAGAAAAAGCTTTTACTCAAAGAAGTTTTTTAACAAGACTTAATGCAAATGCTTATACTAATGGCGAGCTTTTAGAAAATGAATGGGGTATTTTTGTAGAAGAAGAATTTAAAATAGAAGAAGATTTTATAAAAATCACTAAAGAAAATTTCTACGATAATTTAAAAAAAGCCTTGGAAAAATTAAAAAACAAAGAAAAAATGCATTTTAAAAGTCCAAAAGGAATATATGCTTTTGAAATTTTTAATGAAGCATTGGATGATTTTTTAATACCTTGTGACCCAAAACATATCAATGCATTTTTTTCTTGCAATAACGAGCAATTTAAAATCTTAGCAGGGGTTGAAAAGCCTCTAATGAAGCTTAAATTTAATGCTATTTTTAGACAAAATCATCAATTAAATCATGAATATTTTAAAATCAAAATATATGATAATCTTTTCTTGTTTGCTTTATGTTTTGAACTTGAAAAAGAAGGAATTAAGTTTTTAAATTTTAAAAAGCTAGAACATTTTGAAGATGATTTTGAAGTAGCTTTAATCGAAAATGAACTAGTAGTTTGTAGGGGTTATGATTATATTTTACCCGAGTTTAAAAATTTGATTTTTCAAAAAGAGGATAAAAATTTCGCAAGAATTTCTTGTATATTGTCTGATTTTAAAGACAAAAAGCCTTTGCTTTTAGAACTTAGCAAAAGAAATGATGATATTATCTTACTTGATAAAGAACTAAATCTTTTAAAACTTTGCTTACCAAAAAGCTTTGATGAGTTTTATGAAACTATAAGTCAAGATGATGTTGCTAAGAGATTATTAGCTAATTACGAAAAAGAATTTATTCTTGTGCGAAAAGAACTAAATATGGCTAATAATTTTTTTAATCTTTTTGGCATGGTAGGGATGATTTTAGAGCTTAGTGAAGACGAGAAAAAAGCAGCATTAGCACTTTTGGCCTTAGCTGATGAGAGTAAAATGGCAAAAGGTGTTAGGATAGACTTTAAGCTTAATGAGCAAAAAGAATTTGATTACACTAAGACCTTAAGAAGTGTGATGAGTTTTAAGCTTGCTGGAGTAGAAAATCAAATCATAGCCTTAGGTGTTGTTGAGAGTTTGGTGTATTTTTTAAGAGATTTATTTGATGATTTAAAGGCTAAAGAGCAAGTTGATTGTGCCGTGCTTAGTGGGAGCTTGTTTGAGCATAAAAGCCTTAGCAAAAATGTATTTAAACACATACCATTTTTTAAGTTAAGTGATGTCCCACTTTGGATATGAAATTCATATTAAAGGGCTAGTGCAAGGTGTTGGCTTTCGTCCTTTTGTTTTTAACATAGCTAAAGAGCTTAATTTAAAAGGTGAAGTTTATAATAATAGCTTAGGTGTTGTTATAATCCTTGAGTGTGGTAATGATGATTTAAAAATTTTTAAAGAAAAACTTTTTGCTAATTTACCACCTTTAGCTAGGATAGATGATTTTAGCTTTTCTTATAAAAAACTTCAAAAAACTTATAATGAATTTATCATAAGTACTTCACAAGATAGTGAAAAATTTAGCCCGATTTTAAGTGATTTTGCTCTTTGTGAGGATTGCTATAATGAATTTTACGATGAGAAAAATCCGCGATTTAAATATCCATTCATCACTTGTACAAATTGTGGACCAAGATTTTCTATTATAAAAAAACTCCCATATGATAGAGTTAATACGACTATGGATGAGTTTAAAATGTGTTCTTTTTGTCAAAGCGAGTATAAAGATCCTACTAATCGTCGTTTTCATGCCCAACCACTCTCATGCCCAAAATGTAAAATTACTATTTTTTTGAAAGATAAAAATCAAAATATTTTAGCCAAAGATGAAAAAGCTTTTATCTTGCTTGCAAAGCTTTTAGAAGAAGGCAAAATCATAGCTTTTAAAGGTATGGGTGGGTTTCATTTAATTTGTGATAGCACAAATAAAAATGCTATAAATGAACTTAGAATACGCAAAAATCGCCCTAAAAAGCCTTTTGCTATCATGGTAAAAGATCTTAAAATGGCTCAAGAATTAGCTTTTATTAATGAAGCTGAAGCAAAACTTTTAACTTCAAATTTAAAACCCATAGTTATTTTAAATAGCAAAAATATCCATAAAAGCTTAGCACCAGATACCAATAAAATAGGCATTATGTTAGCTTATATGGGAACGCATTTAATGCTTTTTGAACATTTTAAAAAACCTATCATTGCAACAAGTGCTAATTTAAGTTCACAAAGCATTATTTATGAAGAAACAAAACTTTTAGAGCAACTTAGTGATGTATTTGATTTTTATCTTGATTATGATAGAACAATACACAACTCAAGCGATGATAGCATTGCTCAAGTTATTAGCGAAAAAATTATGTTTTTAAGGACTTCAAGGGGTCTTAACCCACTTTATATCAATACAGCAAGTATTTTTAATACAAAAGAAAATATTCTAGCTCTAGGAAGTGAGTTAAAAAACGAATTTGCATGTTTTTTTAAAAATCAAATTTTCATTTCTCCTTATATAGGCGATATGAAAAGTTTAGACATACAAGAGAGATTTTTTAAAATTTTAACTTTCTTTCAAAACTCTTATAAACTAAATTTTGATCAAATTTTAAGTGATAAACATCCACAATTTAACTATGTAAAAGAATTTAAAGATTATAAAAATTTTCGCGTGCAACATCACTATGCACATTTGTGTGCTTGTTTATTTGAACACAAAATTTACAAAAATGATGTTTTAGCCTTTGTTTTTGATGGAACAGGTTATGGAGATGATGGAAAAATTTGGGGTGGGGAGATTTTTAGAGCGAGTTTAAAAAGCTATGAAAGGCTAAATCATTTTAAAAATTTCAAACTAATTAATGCAGATATTAAAAATATCGCAAATTTAGCTTTAGCTTTGATTTTTGATTTTAATTTAGAAAGCAAAGCTAGCGAGTTTTTAGCTAAATTTTCTCAAGTAAAATTAAATAATCTTAAAAAAATTCACGCTCAAAGCTCTTTATATACGAGTTCTCTTGGTAGGATTATTGATGCTTTTGGCGCTTTTGCTTTTGATATACAAAAGCTTGATTATGAAGCACAAATTGGGCTTTTGATGGAAAAATATTATGATAAAAATCTTGATTATAGTTACAAATTTGACATCAATGAAAAAGAAATTTGCTTTAAAAATGCTTTTTTGCAAGCTTTAGAAGATAAAGATAAAGTTAAAATTAGCACAGGTTTGCTAAATGGCATTGCAAATTTAATTATAGAATATTCAAAAAAATTTAAAGAAGAAGTGCTTTTATGTGGTGGGGTATTTCAAAACAAAACCTTGCTTGAAATTTTAGATCGAAAAAATTTTGCTTATAAAACTTCTTTGCAATTTCCTTGCAATGATAGTTCTATCGCACTTGGGCAACTTGTGCATTATTTATCTTTAAAAACTTAATAAAACTCATATTTTTTTAATACTTTTTTATATACAATAAAATAAAAATATAAAGGAAAGATTATGTGTAAAGATTGCGGTTGTTCTATTAATGGACATGAACATCATCATGATCACCATCATGAAAATCCTGTTTTAAAAGATGAAAAAACTATTAATGTTATTAGTAAAATTTTATCAAAAAATGATCATCAAGCAGCTCATAATAGAGAGCATTTTAATGAGTATAATACTCTTTGTATTAATTTAATGAGTTCCCCAGGAAGCGGTAAAACAACGCTTTTAGAAGAAACTATAAAAACTTTAAAAGATGATTTAAAAATAGCTGTGGTTGAAGGAGATTTAGAAACTAATAATGATGCAAATCGCATTATTAAAGCAGGAGGCTTAGCTCATCAAATTACTACAGGACAAACTTGTCATTTAGATGCTTTTATGGTGCATGAAGCTTTACATCATTTTAAACTTAGTGAACTTGATATAGTATTTGTTGAAAATGTGGGAAATTTAGTATGTCCTGCAAGTTATGATTTGGGCGAGCATTTAAATGTAGTTTTACTTTCAGTAACAGAAGGTAGTGATAAGGTAGAAAAATATCCAGTGATGTTTAGAAAGGCTGATTTATTGGTCATTACTAAAGCCGATTTGGCTCAACATTTTGACTTTGATTTCAAAGCAGCTTCTATGGCAGCTAAAAGATTAAATCCTAAAATAGATATTATGATTTTAGATAGTAAAACAAAAACAGGATTTGATCTTTGGATAAATTATCTAAAAATGAAAAAGGAGCTTAACTAATGTGTCTTTCTATACCTTCTAAAATTTTAGAAATTGATGAGCTAAATTCAGCCATAGTAGAAACTTTAGGGGTTAAAAGAAGAGTAAGTTTGGATTTAATAAGCGAGCCTTTAAAAGTAGGCGATTATGTGCTTATACATGTGGGTTTTGCTATGGAGAAAATCGACACTCAAGCTGCACAAGAGAGTTTAAAAATTTATGCTGATATAGCAGAGAAAATGCAAAATGGACAAATCGATGAAAATGAAGGCGATATGGGGCTAAAAAATGGATTTAATTAATGATTTTAGAAATAAAGAAAGAATTTTAACCTTAAAAGAACTTATTGCTTCTAAAATTACTAAGCCTATTAATATCATGGAAATTTGCGGTGGACATACGCATAGTATTATGAAATTTGGTTTGCCTGATTTATTGCCAAAAGAAATTAATTTTGTTCATGGCCCAGGCTGTCCTGTGTGTGTTATGCCTAGAGAGCGTATTGATGTAGCTTTAAAGCTTGCAAGTATGCCAAATACTATCTTTTGTGTATTAGGTGACATGCTTAAAGTGCCAGGAAGTTATGAAAGCTTAATTGATCTTAGAGCTAAAGGGGCTGATATTAGAGCACTTTATACACCTTTGGATGTGATAGATATAGCTTTAAAAAACCCTGAAAAAAATATAATCTTTTTTACCATAGGTTTTGAGACAACTACACCTATGAGTGGGGTGATTATAGAAAAAGGTATAGCTTTAAATTTAAAAAATTTATTTTTTCATATTAATCATGTGTTGGTTCCACCCGCGGTAGAAGCTATCATGCAAGATGAAAATGTAAAAATTGACGCCTTTTTAGGGCCTTCCCATGTAAGCGTTATCACAGGATCAAACATTTATGAACCTATTGCTAAAAAATACAAAACTCCTATAGCAGTGAGTGGTTTTGAGCCAGTTGATATAATGCTTAGTGTGTTAAATATAGTAGAGCAAATGAATGCAAATACTTTTGAAGTTTATAATGAATATCACAGAGTAGTTAGCAAAGAAGGAAATTTAAAAGCTAAGGCTTTAGTGGAAAAATACTTTAAACCTTGTGATTTTGAATTTAGAGGTCTTGGAGTGATTGTAAATGGCGGGCTTTGTCTAAAAGATGAATTTGCACACTTAGATGCTAGCAAAGTGTTTGATTGTAAAGTACAAAGTAAAAACGAAAGCAAGGCTTGTATTTGTGGTCAAATTTTAAGAGGCTTAGCTAAGCCTTACGATTGTAAGGTGTTTGCAAAAGCTTGCACTCCAAAAAATCCCATAGGTAGCTGTATGGTTTCTAGTGAAGGAGCTTGCGCGGCTTATTATAAATACTATCAAGATAAGGCATAAAATGAAGCAAATTACTTTAGCCCATGGTGGCGGTGGCGAAGAAATGAATGCTTTGATAAGTGAAATTTTTTCTATTTTTGAAAATGATGTTTTAAAAGAAGCAAATGACGCTGCTATTTTAGATGATTTGGCTTTTAGTACTGATTCTTTTGTATTAAATCCTATCTTTTTAAAAGATATAAATATAGGAAAATTAGCAGTTTGTGGTAGCGTAAATGATGTATTAATGGTGGGAGCAAAACCACTATATTTATCATTAGCTTTAATTTTAGAAGAGGGTTTTGAGCTAGAAAAGTTAAAAATTATACTAAAATCTATAAAAGAAGAATGCGATAAAGCGGGAGTAAAGCTAGTTTGCGGGGATACTAAAGTTGTTCCTAAAAATAAAGGCGATGAAATATACATTAATACTTCATGTATAGGTAAAAATATACAAAAAATCAATACCAAAAACTTAAAAAGTGGTTGTAGTATCTTAGTTTCAAGGGATATTGGAGCTCATGGTTGTGCGGTTTTGATTGAAAGAAATAATTTAGAGGCAAATATCCAAAGTGATTGTAAAAGCTTAAAAGATGAAGTTTTAACACTTTTAAATGCAAATATTTCCATAAAAGCAATGCGTGATGCTACGCGTGGTGGGCTTAGTGCAGTTTTAAATGAATGGACTAAATTAAGTAATTTAGAGCTTTTAATATTTGAAGAAAAAATCCCAGTTTGCGATGAAGTTTTAGGGGTTTGTGAGCTTTTTGGGTATGAGCCTTATGAGCTTGCAAATGAAGGAACTTTTATTATTTGTGTAGATAAAAAAGATGAACAAAAAGCATTAGAAATTTTAAAACAATTTAATACTAATGCAGCTATTATAGGTGAAATCACAGCTAATAAAAAAGCAAGAGTGGTTTTAGAAAATGCTTATGGAGCGAAACGCATTTTAGAAGCTCCAAAAGGCGAGCTTTTACCAAGAATTTGCTAATGCATGAGTTAAGTATTACAGAATCATTACTAGAACTTTGTGAAGAATATGCTCAAGAAAAAGTTATTGAAGAAGTGCATGTTAAAATAGGGCGTTTAAGTGGGGTTGAACCTCCACTTTTGCAAAGAAGCTTTGAAACTTTTAAAGAAAATAGTCCCTTGTGTAAGAATGCTAAATTTATTATGCATATTCAAGAAGTAGTAGTTGAGTGTCAAAAGTGCCATTTTAGTGGAGTACTTGAAAATAATATCTTTTGGTGCCCAAAATGCGAAGATAAAGATTTAAAAATCATAGATGGAGAAGAACTTTATCTTATGCAACTTGTTTTAAAAGAAAACGAGGATTTAGAAAATAATGACAAATAAAGAAATCATCTTAGGTGCGGGTTGTTTTTGGTGTACTCAAGCTGTGTTTGATGAAATCAAAGGCGTAGTTTATACAGAAGTAGGTTATAGCGGTGGTAAGCCAAATCCAAGTTATGAAAGCGTGGTAAATGGTGATGGGAATATAGAAGTAGCTAAGATAATTTATGATGAAAAACAAATTTCATTAGAAAAAATCTTAGAAATTTTTCTCAAAATGCACGATCCAACAAGCTTAGATAAACAAGGAGCCGATGAAGGAACGCAGTATAGATCAGTTATTTTTTATCAAACTAATGAGGAGTTAAAAATTATTAGCAATTTTTTACAAAAAGCACAAAAATATTACACCAAAGACATAGTTACACAAGTTTTAAAACTAGAAAAATTTTATAAGGCTGAAAACTATCATCAAAAATATTTTAAAAATAATCCTAGTCAAGCTTATTGTAGATTTGTTATTGCTCCAAAATTAGAAAAGGTTAATTGCTAATATTGTTTTTAAGTATTTTTGCAGTTAGATTTAAAAGCCTTTTGCAGGCTTTTAAAATTTAGTGGCAACCACAACCACCACATCCACAACTTTGACTAAAGAAATTTTCTAAAGCTTGCATATTAGGAAGTTCTGTTACTTCATTTACTAATTCTTTATAAGCAACTACGCCATCTTTAATTACAAACACTGCTCTAGCTAAAATTCCCTCAAGCGGACCATCAGCCATTAAAACACCATATTTTTCACCAAATTCTTTAGAAACAAAATCACTCGCAACAGTTAAATTATTTATACCTTCAGTTGAGCAAAAACGACCCATAGCAAATGGTAAGTCCATGCTAACTACGATTACTTCTACACCGCTTGCTGCTGCTTTTTTATTAAATTCTCTAGCTTCGGTTGCACATACTGGGGTATCAAGGCTTGGAACGCTGATAATAATTTGAGTTTTACCTTTTGGAGCAATTTCAACACCTGAAAGATCTTTGGCTTTTAAAGTGATATTTGGAGCCATGTCACCAACTTGGATGTTGTTTCCTTTTAAATTTACTTTATTTCCTTTGAATAATACACTATTCATTTTTTCTCCTTGAATGATTTTTATTAATCATAATATAAAAAGATTAATAAAGTCTTATTTTTATTCTTCTTTGCACATACCTGCTTCGATTAGAAAACACGAGGGTTGATAATTGCTTTTTTTAATCTTATCATATTTTGCATAGCTTAAGTATAAAGTATCTTTGGCTCTAGTTACAGCTACATAAAAAAGTCTTCTTTCTTCTTCCAAACTTCCACCCATGCTCATGAGTTTTTGGTTAGGAAATCTTCCTTGTGCAAGATCAATTACAAATACAAGTTCAAACTCAAGCCCCTTACTAGCATGTATGCTTAAAAGATTAACCCCACTACCACTACTCATTTCACTAGCACCAAGAGTAAGAAAGTTATAGTATTTATAATTATCGCTATAATTTTTAGCAAGTTCTTTTAATACAAACATTTTCGCGTTGATTTTTTCTAAAATTTCATTTTTTTTATTTAAATCAACATTGGAATTTTTATTAGTCGCTCTTTTAGTTGCCAAAATATCACAAATTTCTTTAAAATAATCATTTTCTAAAATCAAATCTACAAGTTGGGTCGAGATTTTACACTCACTTGCTTTTTTAATAAAAAGATAAATTTTTTCAAGATTTTTTGCACAAAACTCGTTGATTTTGGGTAAGCTTAAAATAGGGTGGGTGTTAAATTCACTTTCTAAGTTAAATCTTGAAGGCGAGGCTAGCTCCTCAATATCATCAAAAAGTCCTAGTTGGTAACTTTGTTTTTTGTATTTTTTTAAATTCACACTACTATCAGGATTTAAAAAGCCTTTAATTAAACTAGAATTTCCTAATTTTAATAAAGCATCAAAAATATCTTTTGCCAAAACCCCACCAACTCCTTTGGTGTATTCAAGTAAATGTATAAAAGCCATGATATCTTTTGGATTAAGCACGATTGCAAGCATAGAGCAAAAGTTTTTAACTTCCAAGCTTTCAAAAAAACTTCCTCCACCTTTTCTTTTGCTTGCTATGCCAAGTTCTCTTAAGGCTACTTCTACTCCATCTGCACTAGAATTGTTTCTAAAAATCACAGCAATTTCATCAAGATTAACCCCGCTTTGTAAGATTATTTTTGCTATGGTAGAGTATTGATCAAATAATTCATTAAAAGTTAGCAAACTTGGCGCTTTAAAATCTCCTTCTCTAGTTACAATTAATTCTTTAGGATATAATCTTTCATTGTTTAAAATAACCTTATTAGCTAACGCAAGTATATTTTTACTAGAACGATAGTTTTTATTTAAAGTAAAAATATTTGCATCGACAAATCTATCTTTAAAACTTCCTATAATAGAAATATCAGCCCCATTAAAAGCATAAATACTTTGATCATAATCACCCACACAAAACAAACTTTTACTTTTAAAAGCATCAATTAACGAGCCTTGCAAGGTGTTAGTATCTTGATATTCATCTACTAAAATCTCATCAAATTCAAAATGATGTGAAGCTAAAATATGTTTTAATTTGATCAATAAATCATTAAAATCCACATAGTTAAAACGCATTTTTTCTTCTTCGTATTCTTTTAAAATATCTTCATAAATTTCAGCATAAACAGCTTGTTCATCATAATTTTGACAAAACCAATTATAAAATTCATCTAAGTTTGCATTAGTATTTTGAAATAAAGAATACACATCATACAAATAGCTTGGCATATAAGGTTTAGTATCGCTTAAATGATGAAAAGTGCGTTTTTCAAAAATAGAACGCAAAAGAATTTTAAGCTCACTCGCAGGTTTTAAAATAATATCGTGATTTAACTCTTTAAGTAGAGAATAAGCAGTACTATGAAAGGTTCCTGCTGTGATTTTTGAAGTAATGCTTTTATCAAAATACCTACCAAGTCTTTCAATCATCTCTTTACTAGCTTTGTTTGTAAAGGTTAGAAGCATAATTTTTTCAGGCTTTATACCATTTTGAAGTAAAAAAGCTATTCTTGCAACTATAGTTGAAGTTTTACCCGTGCCTGCACTTGCTATAATTAGATTGTGTCCAAAAGGAGCACTAGCGGCTTTATATTGTTCTTCATTTAAACGCGATAAGGGCATGAATTTCCTAGTTTAAAATTATATTTTGTATATCATTAAAATAAAAATGATTAACACCATCTTTATATTCATAATAAAGCGTGAGTTTATGAGAATCTAAAATAGTCTTAACAATGTATAATCCAAGTCCAAAACTATCTTTATTTTTTTTACCTTGCGTAAAGGCTTGAGTATAGTATTTCAAGTCTTTATCTAAGGCTTTTCCTTTGTTTTTAAAGCAAAGATAATCTTTAGTTATTTCTATAGTAACGCAATTTTCATCAGAGTATTTTGTCGCATTATCTATCATATTTTTCATTGCAGTGGTAAAAAGTTTAAAATCTACATTGACACTAAAACTTTCTTTTATACTAATTTTTACCTTTTCATCATCACTCATAGCTATATCTTTAGCTTCATCTAAAAGATCTAAGATATTGTATTTTTTTAAATTAATCAAACCAGCACCCGAAGTAATTTGCTCAATGGCTGCAAATTCATTAATCAAAATCTCTAAACGATTAAAAGCACCCACTAATCTTTCTTTATATTTGCTATCTTCAAGCATTTCTAAAGTAATTAAACCTTTAGTAATGGGGGTTTTTAGCTCATGCATAATATTTCTTAAGAAAAACTGCCTTGAAGTGTTTAGTTTTTGAATTCTTAAAATAGACTCATAAAAGGCTGTTGCTACTTGAGAAATTTCATCATTCCCCTTGCTAACATTTTGAATTTCATTGAGTTTATTTTCGCCAAATTTATCAATTTGTCTTTTTAAAGCTCTAAGTGGTTTTAATTTTTTAATGATAAAAATATATAAAATCAATAAAACCATTACTACTATACTAGCAATAAGCTTGATCACAAAATAACGATAACCTTGATATTCTAAATCTTTATATAAATAAAGCTTACCATCAAAGATGATTTTTAAATACACATTATCTTCTAAAGTAATGATTTCAACTACACCTGTGCTAGTTTGAGCCCGTGCTATAGTTTCAGCTTTATAGATGATTTGTCTTATGGCTGATGGAGTTGTTAATTCTATCATTTTGTAATTTTTTGTTTGCTCATAAAATTCTCTTTCACTAATCACATGATTAAAATATAATAATCTTGCATTAGCTATAAAAGAATATTTTGCATTAAGCTCATTAGTGTAATTTTGTTGATCATATTTTATAAGCCATAAAAAAGCTAAAATTACACTAACGCTTGCAAGCAAAAAAACAAAGGTTATAGTATAAAAAATTGATGATTTATTCATTGAGTTAATTTATATCCTATACCTCTGATTGAATGAATGTATTTTGGAGTTTTAGGATCATCTCCGATTTTTTGTCTGATTCTACTAATGATTACATCTATACTTTTATTACTAGAATCTTCACTAATAGAGCTACAATTATACACAAGCTCTTCGCGGCTTACCACTCCACCTTCTTTTTTAATTAAATAACTCAAAATATCAAATTCAGCATTAGTAAAGTTAATTTCTTGATCTTTCATAGTGATAGTATGTTTATATTTATCATATACAAGATCTTTTTTAACTTGAGCTTGAGCAGTTTTTGTGTTTGAAATTCTTCTTAAATGACTTTTAATTCTTGCTTGAAGTTCTTGAGGATTATATGGTTTTGGTAAATAATCATCTGCACCCAAATCAAGTGCTGCAACCTTATCGCTAATATCATGCCTTGCACTTGAAATGATAATAGGTGTATCATATTTTTTACGAATTTCCTCGCATACTTCAAGTCCATCAAGTCCAGGTAAGCTTAAATCCAAAATGATTAAATCATAAGGATTTAAAGCAAGTCTTGAAAGACCTATATAAGGCTCATGAGCAATATCTACTTTCATATCAAATTGCTCTAAATATTCAGCTATAATCTCTGCTAATTCTAAATCATCTTCTATCATTAAAATATTTGTCATTTTTTTCCTTTCTTAAAAAAGTAAAGCTCTTACAAATCCGCCTCTATTAATCCAAATTTTAACATACTCTTTACCTTTATTTAATTCTAAAGCCTTAGATAATTCTTTAAAATTTGAAATTTCATACTGATCAACACCTATGATAATATCACCTTGCTCAAAACCTATTTTTTCAGCTTTTGATTTTGGAGTAACTTCGGTAATTAAAATACCACTAATACTTTCAGGTATGCGGTATTGCTGTCTATTCTTAGAGTCAAGTTCCACTAATTTTAGACCATCAATATAACCTTTTTCATATTGTAGCGACTTTTCATCTGTTTTTAACATAAATTTAGCTGTTTTGACTTTATTATCTCTTTCATAAGTTACTTCTACTGCTTGTTTTGGATCAATACTTCCTATGTAGTTTTTTAAATCCATAGGGCTTTTAATCACAGTTTTATCTACTTTTATAATCAAATCTCCTCTTTTTAACCCTGCATTATAAGCTGCTGAATCTTTTTGTACTTCAGTAATTAAAGCACCTTCTTGATTAGTATAGGCTTTTTTAATATCTTGAGTTAAAGCTCCTATGACTACACCTAAATATCCTCTTTCAATTTTTCCATGCTCAATAAGTTTTTGTGCAATAGATTTTGCCATATTAGAAGGGATTGCAAAACCTATGCCATTATTTCCACCACTTCTTGAAAGTATGGCTGAATTTATCCCAACTAAAGCTCCTCTACTATCTACCAAAGCTCCGCCTGAATTTCCAGGATTAATAGAAGCATCAGTTTGGATGAAATTTTCATATTGATTTAGACCTATATTGTTTTTATTTAAGGCCGAAATAATCCCACTTGTAACACTACTTCCAACACCAAAAGGATTACCCAAAGCAAACACTACATCACCTTCTAGTAATTTATCTGAATCAGCAAAAACTACTGCGGGTAAGTTTTTTGCTTCTATTTTTATCACTGCTAAATCTGTTTTAGGATCAGCACCGATTAATTTAGCTTTATATTCAGTGCTAGAATCAGGTAAATTTACAGTGATTTTTTCAGCATCTTCTATAACATGATTATTTGTTATAATATAACCATCGCTTGAAATAATTACACCAGAACCTAATGAGCTTACAACTTCTTTATTTTTTTTATTTTTTGGAGCTTGTGGGAAATCAAAACCAAAAAATTGTCTAAAATAAGGGTCATTGAAAAAATCATCAATTCCAAATGAACTACTTTGAACAGTTTTAGAAGTTGAGATATTTACAACTGAATTTTTAACTTTTTGTATGGAATCATGATAAGAAAGTATAGTATTTTGATTATCAGTTGGTAAAGTTCTTTTTACATTATCATCTGCTTGTTTAAAATCAATACTAGCACTAAAAAGACTAGTTGCCAATGCCAAAGAAAGAATCATAGTTTTTTTCATGTTTTATCCTTTGTAAAATCATTTAATGCAAGTATAAAATTTTATTTTTACACAATTGTAAATAAAACCTTTAGTTTTAAAACTTATAAAAGTTGATTGACTAAGACTAAAGTTTTTGATATAATCTTATAAAAAATTAAGGAATAATAAAAATGAGTAAAAGTTTATATGAAACACTAGGAGTTTCGCAAAACGCTAGTGCAGATGAGATAAAAAAAGCTTATAGAAAATTAGCAAGACAATATCATCCCGATATCAACAAAGAAAATGGCGCTGAGGAAAAATTTAAAGAAATTAACGCCGCTTATGAAATTTTAAGTGATGAGAAAAAAAGAGCTCAATATGATAGATATGGCGATTCTATGTTTGGCGGGCAAAGTTTTCATGATTTTTCAAGAAATGCAGGTGGAGCTGACATCAATGATATTTTAAAAAATATTTTTGGTGGAGGCTTTGGAGGATTTAGTGGCGGTTTTAGTTCTAGTAATAATTTTAGAAGTGGCTTTGGGGGATTTGGAGGATTTGAAGAAGATTTAGACTTGCAAGCAAGTGTTAAAATTCCTTTTGAAAAAGGAATTTTAGGTGGTGAGCATTTGGTAAATATAAATAACGAGCAAGTTAAAATCAAAATTCCACATGGCATAAAAGATGGCGAAAAGCTACGCATACGAGGTAAAGGAAAAAGCTTTCAAGGGCAAAGAGGGGATTTGATTTTAAAAGTTGAACTTGAAAAAAGTGATGAATACGAAAGAGAAGATGATGATTTGTACAAAAAGGTTGAAATTAGCTTAAAAACAGCGCTTTTTGGAGATAAAATCAGTGTGCATACCCCAAGAAAAGAAGTTAAAATCACCATACCGCCAAATTCTAAAAACAATCAAAAAATTAGACTTAAAGGCTATGGAGTGCAAAATAGAAAAACAGATCTTTATGGGGATATGTATTTAATTTTAAATGTAAAAATACCTGATATTAATAGCCTTGATCCTGAATTTGTAAAAATTTTAGAAGAAAAATTACCTTGAAAGGAGTAAGTAATGGAGCATAGTTATGATGAACCGGTGTATCTTATAAGTGTTGTTGCAAAAGTTTTAAGTATACATCCACAAACTCTAAGACAATATGAAAAAGAAGGTTTAGTTGAGCCAAGTAGAACCGATGGTAAAATGAGGCTTTATTCTCAAAAAGATATAGATAGAATCAAAATGATTTTACGCTTAACAAGAGATCTTGGGGTTAATTTAGCTGGTGTTGATGTGATTTTAAAACTAAAAACAAAAATTGATGAGTTTGAAAACACTATTGAAGAGTTAAGATTAGAACTTGATAGAAGAGATAATCCTTCAAAATCAAGAGCAGTAGTTAAACATAGAAGTAATTTTGATTTAATTTTTTTAGAAAAAATAAAATAATAAAAACATTACAAAAGGTTGGTGAGTGGATGCTTTTATAACTTTATTTTTAACTGCAGTAGCAGTTGCTGTCATACTTAATGTTATACTTAAAAAATTTGGTATTCCAACTATTATAGGTTATATAGCTACAGGTTTATTTGTGCGTGAATTTTATGGTTTTAGCACTAATGAATTTGTTATACATGTAGCTGAATTTGGCATAGTTTTTTTAATGTTTACCATAGGGCTTGAATTTTCATTTAAACATCTTTTGGCAATGAAAAAAGAAGTATTTTTAAATGGAAGTTTGCAAATGCTAACTTGTGGTTTGGTTTGTACTTTACTTGTAACTTATATTTTAGGTATAGCAAGCCATATCGCAATGATAGCAGGTTTTGCTCTAGCCTTATCTTCCACTGCTATAGTTTTAAAAATACTTAATGATAATGGCGATATCAACGAAGAATACGGCAGAAAAGCTTTAGGAATTTTACTTTTTCAAGATATTGCTGTGATACCACTGCTATTAATGATTGATATATTTAGTTCTCAAAATGCTGATATTTCAAAACTTTTACTTACAACTTTAGTCAGTGCTGTGATTTTACTTGTTTTGCTTTATTTTATAGGCAAATACCTTTTTACTTATGTTTTAAAATTCATCATTAAAACTAACGCAAATGAAATTTTCATCGCTACCATACTTTTTACTGTAATAGGAGCAAGTTTTTTGGCTCATTCTTTTGGCTTTTCATACTCACTTGGAGCATTCATAGCTGGAGCTTTGATAGCTGAAACTAAATATAAACATAAAATAGAAGCAGATTTGGTTCCTTTTAGAGATTTGCTTTTAGGATTTTTCTTTATCAGTGTTGGTTTGCAAATTGATTTTCATATAGTTTTTGAAAATTGGTTTTTGATTTTTGTTTTTGTAAGCTTGGTTTTATTGATAAAATTTGTAGTAATCTATGGTCTTTTAATCCTTTATACAAGAAAAAGAGTAGCGTTAAAAACTGCTTTGAGTATTTCTCAAATTGGAGAATTTGCGCTAGCAGTATTTTCGCTAATGCAAGTAAATTCACTTATAGATGAAAAAACAGCACAAATTTTTATTATAGTTTCTATCGTCACTATGGTTGCAACGCCTTTTATTTTAAATAATCTTAGAAAAATAGCCAACGCAGCTGAAGGTGAGCAAAATGATATGGCTAAATTTTATTTATGTGATCAAAAAATGAAAGATCATTTTATCATTTTTGGTTATACAAGATTAGGTCAAGAAGTGGTACAAAAGATCAAAAAAACAGGTATTCCATATTTGGTTTTAGAAAGTGATTTAAATTTAGTTGAACTTGGCCGCAGTAGAAATGAAAATATCTTTTTTGCAAATGTAGCCCAAGTAGAAACATTAAAAGTAGCAAATATAGAAGAATGCTCAGTTGCTATTATAACTATAAGTAATGAAGCTAAGCTTGATATGCTCTATCAAGTGCTTTCTAGCTTTAACAAACCCATACAAACGGTTTTAAAAACAAGTGGTACAGGTGCTAAGATCATTTTCCCACATACTGATAAACATTTACACATTGTAGATGCTGAAGCTTCAATAGCAAGAAATTTAGTACAAGAAGCATTACAATGTAGAATCAATACAAGTGCAGCAGAATGAAAAATGATGAAAAAGCTTTAAGGGTAAAATATGTAAGAGCTTTAGAAAAATTTACTAATTCTGCTGTGAGTGCTTTAAAAAGAGAAGATTTTGATTTAACTCTTTTTAGGGAAAGAATGCAAAAAAATGCTAAAATCTTTGAGAAAATTCAAGCGGTGTTTTTAGATTCTACTTATACTAAGGCTTTGGAGATTTTTGTAAATGAGTGTTTAGATGAAAGTTTAGACCAAAAAACCTTAGCTTCAAAAGCCAATGCCTTATATAAGCTAAAAAATAATCAAAGTTATAAAAAAGACAAATATAAAATTAAATTTAAGGATGAATATTGATAAATGTAATTTTTGATATGGATGGCACGCTTATAGATAGTGCTAATGCTATAATATGTGCGGTAAATGAAATAAGAGCGGATTTAAATTTAGAACCTTTAAAAAGAGAGTTTATTTTAGATACTATCAATACTCCTGGACAAAATTATGCTAAGATTTTTTACGGGGTTGATACTTACTCACATACTAGCTTTAAAGAAGGTTATGAGAAGTATTTTATTAAGCATTATGATCAAAGCGTGGTGCTTTTTGATGGTGTGCTTGAGGTTTTGGAATTTTGTAAAAAAAATGATTGCTATTTAGCTATAGCCACAAATGCACCTCAAGAAAGCTTGGTACCTATTTTAAAAAAACAAAACATTCTTTTATATTTTGATAAAATATTAGGTGTTAGTTATGGTATAGAAGCTAAGCCTGATCCTATGATGCTAAGATTAATCGCAGATGAAGCAAAATATGAAAAAAGTATTTTCATAGGCGATAGCTTAAAAGATAGACTTTGTGCTAAAAATGCTAAGATGGATTATATACATATTTCTTGGCAAAAAGAAATTAAAGACTTAGATGAAGCTAACGATAAAACTACTTTAATAGAAAAAATTCAAACTTACATAAAAGGTTAAAAATGGATATTTTTGATGAAATGTTTGCAAAAAGCCCTAAAGAAAAATTTATCGAAACAATAAAATATGCAAATTTAGGTGCATTAGAAAATGTTTTAGAAAAATTATTAGCCGATCATATCGCTATGATAGAGCTTTTAGAAAAAAATAATTTAAATGAAAATGATGTAGCGCAATTTCAAATGGAAAATTCACTCTTAATAGATGAGAGAAAAAATGATTTTTATATAGGCTTAAGTGCTGAAATTTTAGGGCATGAGGGTTGATTTTGCGTTTATTTTTGTCTTTATTTTTGATGTTTAATTTTTTAAAAGCTGAAGTATTTTTTGATTATACTTATAAATTTACCTTAAGTAAAGATGAAAAAGCAAGTGTAAAAATAAAAGAAATTGATTATCCTGATGAGATTTATTATTTTGACTTTTCATGGACTTTATTTGATCAAACTAATATCATCGTTCATTCAAGGTATAAAAAATACCCTAGGCAATTTGTGATGTCTTTAAGAAGAAATTTAAATTGGGTAGATCAAACTTTAGTGCCTGATTATAAAAATCCACACATAGATAGAGCAAGATTAATACTTGAATTTAGTGATTTTAAAAAAGGTGAGGCTATTTTCACTATCTACATAGAAGATAGAGATAAAAGATTAGAAGTGGAATTTTTAGATCCTAGAAAAGTCACTCTTAATCAAAACTAAAGTAAAATTTAATAAAATATAATTATAAGAAAATTAAGGAAAGCATGGTGCAAAAGATAGATCAATATATGCATGAATTTTTATCTGAATTAAATTACAAGCCTATTTTAATAATGAGTTCAAAACTTCAAGGCGGTAAAAAATTACGCTCAAAATTACTTTTAAAAATAGCTAGTAAAAACGATATTAGTTATAAAATTTGTGCCATTATAGAATTAATCCATGCTGCAAGCTTATTGCATGATGATGTGATTGATGAAGCAAAATTAAGAAGAGGTGTAAAATCTATCAATGAACAATTTGGAGCCAAAAATGCTATCATGCTTGGAGATATTTTATACTCAAAAGCCTTCTATGAACTTTCTTTAATAGATTTAAAATTAGCAAAAATCATCTCCAATGCTGTTGTAAAGCTTTCCGTTGGCGAATTAATGGATGTAAATTTAAGCGAAACTTTCAATACCGATAAAAACGCTTATTTGCAAATGATATATAACAAAACAGCCGTTTTAATCGAAGCTAGTGCAAGATGTGGGGCTATACTTGCTAATTTAAATGAAGATGATTTTGCAGAATATGGTAAAAACTTGGGCTTGGCTTTTCAAATCGTAGATGATATTTTAGATATCAAAGGCGATGAACAAACCTTAGGCAAACCCGCCATGAATGATTTTAAAGAAGGTAAAACCACTCTTGCTTATATGTATTTATATGAAAAATTAAATCCACAAGATCAAGAAATACTTAAGTCTTATTACAAGAAAGATTTAAATATAGATGAACTTACTTGGATTAAAAATAAAATGCAAGAGCATGAAATTTTTAATCAAATTGGTCAAGAATTAAACACCTATGCAAATAATGCCTTAAAAGCCATAGAAAAATACAATATAAAAGATTTAGAAGATATTATTAAAAGTATGATAGAAAGGGAATTTTAATGCATTATTATTGTATCAGTTTTACGCACAAAAATACAGATATTGCTACTAGAGAAAAACTTTCCTTTTCCAATGAAGATAAAAAAAGAGAACTATTAAGATTAATCCATACTAATAATAAAATTCTAGAAAGTTTAGTGCTTAGCACTTGCAATAGAGTTGAAATTTTTCTTTTTATCGGAGAAATTGAAAGTATCAATGAACATATTTTAAAAACACTTAGTTTGCTTTGTGGGGTTAATAAAGAAAATTTAAGCACAAAAGCTGATTTTTATGAAGATAGTGGGGCTATCCATCATTTATTTTCTGTGGCAAGCTCACTTGATAGTTTAGTTATTGGAGAAACACAAATTGCTGGACAATTAAAAGATGCTTATAAATTTGCTCTACAAGAACAAAGATGTGGTGTGCATTTAACTAGAGCAGTCCATTATGCTTTTAAATGTGCAGCAAATATTAGAAATCAAACTGAAATTTCCAAAAATCCTATTTCAGTTGCTTCAGTAGCAGTAGCAAAAGCCAAAGAGCTTATAAATTTAGAAAATAAAACTGCAGTTGTAGTGGGTGCAGGGGAAATGAGCGAGTTAGCCTGTAAACATTTATTAAATGCTAAAGCTAAAGTATTGATTTTAAATCGAGATATACAAAATGCCCAAAAACTTTGTGAAGATTTAGGTGAAAATGCAAATTGCGAAAGTATCGCAAATTTAAAAGAAGCATTAAATAAATATGAGATATTTTTTAGCGCCACAAATGCTCCACATGCTATTATAACTAATGACATATTAGAAGAAAAAGATTATAAAAGATATTTTTTTGATATAGCAGTGCCTAGGGATATTGATGTAAAAGCAAATGAAAAAAATATAGTTTATGCTGTTGATGATTTAGAAGAAGTTGTAAGAAAAAATTTAACACTAAGAGAACATCAAGCCCAGATTGCTTATTCTATAGTAGGCACTATGACAAATGAGTTTTTTCAACACCTAAGCAAACTAGCAACCTTACCTTTGGTTAAGCAATTACGCTTGCAAGCTGATGAAATCGCTAAAGAACAATTACAAAAGGCCATAGATAAAGGATATTTAAAACACTCAAATCATGAAGAAGCAAGAAAGCTTATAAGACAGGTGATGAATGCATTTTTACATCATCCTAGTGTAAATTTAAAAAAACTAAGTGGAACTATGCAAAATGACTCTGTTGTAAATGCCATGCGTTATGTGTTTGATTTAAAAAATGAAAGCATGGAAGGTTTAAACTTCTATAAATGTGAATTTAATTTGGAGAATAATCATGAAATTTAGTAAATTTTATGCCATAAGCACAAAAGAAAATCCAAAAGATGCTACCCTGCCAAGTCATATATTTTTAGTTAAGGGTGCTTTTGTAGAACAAATTGGAAGTGGTTTGTATAATTTTTTACCTTTAGGAAAAAGAGTTTTAGATAAGATTAAAAATATCATCAAAGAAGAAATGGATAAAGCGGGAGCTTTAGAAGTAAATTTAAGCTTTAATACCCCAGCTGAACTTTGGAAAGAAAGTGGGAGATTTAATGTTTTTGGTAAAGAGCTTTTACGCTTTAAAGATAGAAAAGAAAATGATTTTGTCTTAGGACCAACTCATGAAGAAGCCATAGTAGCTTTGGTTAGAAATAAAGTAAATTCTTACAAGCAACTTCCTTTGCATTTATATCAAATAGGACTTAAATTTAGAGATGAAGCTAGACCTAGATTTGGGCTTTTAAGATGTAGAGAATTTTTAATGAAAGATGGCTATAGTTTTCATAGCAATGAAGCTGATTTAGATAAAGAATTTAATCTTATGCATGAAACTTATAGTAAAATTCTTACAAGATTAGGGCTTGATTTTAGAGCTGTTGAAGCTGATAGTGGGGCTATTGGCGGAAGTGGATCAAAAGAATTTATGGTTTTGGCTAAAAATGGCGAAGATGATATATTATTATGTGAGCATTGTGATTATGCTGCAAATATCGAAGCAGCAAAAAGAGCTAAAAAAAGTTGCGAAGATGAAAGACCAGAAGCTGATTTTGCTACACAATTTCACACTCCAAATGTAAAAACTATGGAAGAATTAGCAGAATTTTTTAAAATTAATCCTTACTATACTGTTAAAGCTATTGCTAAAAAAGCTATTTATGAAAATGAAGAAAAAATTGTAGTATTTTTTATACGCGGCGATGATGAACTGCAAGAAGTTAAAGCACTAAATGCAGCAAATGCATTAGAATTGGCCGATGTAAGTGAAGAAGAATTAGAAAAAGCAGGTTTGGTACCAGGATTTATCGGCTTTGTAGGATTAAATGGAGTTGATTTTTATATTGATCGTGAGCTTGAAAATGAAACAAATATGATTATTGGAGCAAATAAAAAAGATTATCATTTAGTCGGAATCAATGTTGTAAATTTAAATAAAGAACGCTTTAAAGATCTTACCGCAGTTAAAGAGCATGATCTTTGTCCAAAATGTCAGCACAAGCTTAAGCAAAGCAAAGGTATTGAAGTAGGGCATATTTTTAAACTTGGAAATAAATACTCAAAAGCAATGAATGCAAGCTATTTAGATGAAAATGGTAAAGCTCAATTTTTCACTATGGGTTGTTATGGTATGGGAGTGAGCCGTTTAGTAGCTGTTGCTATAGAAGCAAGCCATGATGAAAAAGGTTGCATTTGGAATAAAACTTTAGCTCCTTTTGTTTTAGATATTATCGTTTCTAATATAAAAGATACAAAAGCTATGGAATTTGCCGAGCAAATTTATACTCATTTTAAAGATAAAGAAATTTTGTTTGATGATAGAAATGAGCGTTTTGGTGTAAAGATTAATGATTTTGAATTAATGGGCTTTCCTTATGCTTTAGTTATAGGTAAGGGCTTAGAAAGCGATGAAGTAGAGTTAATCCATAGAAATACCCTAGAAAAACAAGTTTTAAAAACCCAAGAAGTAATTTCACACTTAGAGAAAATTTTATGATAGCAAAAACAAATTTAAGTGCTTTTTTGATTTTAGAATTGATTGCTAGTATTTTATTTATAGTCTTTTTTGGTTTTTTAAATTTTTTTATGATAGTTTTTGCAAGTATGTTTTTAGGAGCAATGTTTTTAGCAAAGACTTGGACAAATCTCATCACTATGCAAAATGCCAATACTAATTTATTTGGTATGATTAAATTATTTTCCTTAACTATAGTTGGAATTTTACTTTTAATACCAGGAATTTTAAGCACATTTTTGGGAATTTTACTCTTATTTTTTATGATGATATTAAAATTATTTACAAAACAAAAAAGAAAATATCATCAAACAAACAACGAAGAAGAAATCATAGATGTAGAAATCATACAGGAGCATAAAAAATGCAATTAATCATCGCAACAAGAAAAAGCCAACTTGCATTATGGCAAAGTGAGTATATAAAAAATAAATTATTACAAACACATTCTGATTTAGAAATTTCTTTAGAGAGTTTTAAAACTAAAGGTGATGTTTTACTTGATTCTCCTTTAGCTAAAATAGGTGGAAAAGGACTTTTTACAAAAGAACTTGAAGAAAGTATGTTAAGAGGTGATTCACACTTAGCTGTGCATAGCTTAAAAGATGTGCCAAGCTTCTTTCCTGATGGCTTAGTTTTAGCTGCTATTTCAAAAAGAGAAGTGGTAAATGATGCTTTTTTAAGTGAGTATTATGAAAGCTTAAATGCTCTTCCAAAAGGTGCAAAAGTAGGCACTACAAGTCTTAGAAGAAGAATGCAGCTTTTAGCGTTAAGACCTGATTTAAATATCATTTCTTTAAGAGGTAATATCAACTCACGCTTAGAAAAACTTAAAGCTAAGGAATTTGATGCTATTATTTTAGCTCTAGCTGGCATTAAACGCTTGGGTTTAGATAAAGAAATAAAATACATTAGGGCTTTTGAACTTGATGAGATAATACCTGCAGCTTCTCAAGGAGCTTTAGGTATAGAAAGCATTGATGATAAACAAATTTTAAAATACCTTGAATGCTTAAACGATAAAAATGCCTTTGTAGAAACTTATATAGAAAGAGATTTTATAAAAACCCTAGAAGGTGGTTGTCAAGTACCTATAGGAATTAATGCAAAAATCATTGATGAAAAAATAGAAATTCGCGCCATAGTGGGCTTACCCGATGCAAGTAAAATTTTAAAAGAAAAAAGAGTGATTGATAAGCAAAATTACTCAAATGCAGGCGAGCTTTTAGCCAAAGAAATGATAGCAAAAGGTGCAAAAGAAATTTTAAAAGAAGCAGAGAGTATGATATAAATGCAAAAATTCGTAGAGCTTTTAGAAAAAAATAATTTATTAAAAACCATCCATGAGCCAGTAGATGTAGAACTTGAAATGGCACATTTAGCTTATATAGAAGTTAAAAAAGAAGACTCTAAAGCCTTGCTTTTTACTAATGCAGTAAAAAATGGCAAAAAATACGATTATCCTGTATTATTAAATACTTTTTGCAGCAAAAAAGCTTTAAATTTAGCATTTGGAAAAGATTATGAAGATGTAGCTAAAGAAATTAGCTCTTTACTTAAAATGCACATACCGCAAAGCTTTGGTGCGAAATTAAATTTTTTCAAAACCTTGCTTGATTTAAAAAATATCCCACCAAAACGCATCAAAAAAGATGGAGAATTTAACTACAAAAGCTTAAATTCTTTATATGAAATACCTATTTTAAAAACTTGGGAAAAAGACGCTGCACCTTTTATCACTATGGGGCAAGTTTATACTCAAAGCATAGATGGAAAACAAAATAATCTTGGAATGTATCGCTTGCAAGTAGTTGATGAAAAAACCTTGCTTATGCATTGGCAAATTCACAAAGACGCGAGCCACTTTTTCCATGAGTATAAAAAAGCAAATCAAAAAATGCCAGTAAGTATAGCCATAGGTGGAGATCCTTTATATATTTGGTGTGCTCAAGCGCCTTTACCAAAAGGTATTTTTGAACTTTTACTTTATGGTTTTATCAAGAAAAAACCTGCTATTTTGGCAAAATGCAAAAGCAATCACCTCTATGTGCCTTATGATAGTGATTTTGTGATTGAAGGTTTTGTAAATCCAAATGAATTTGCACCCGAGGGACCTTTTGGAGATCATACAGGCTTTTATACTCCTATTGAACTTTGTCCTGTCTTAAAAGTAGAAAAAATCTTTGCTAAAAAAAATGCGATTTATCAAGCTACTGTTGTAGGAAAACCGCCTTTAGAAGATAAATACATGGGGCTTGGCACAGAAAGAGTTTTTCTACCTTTACTTCAAACTAACGCACCTGATTTGATAGATTATAACATGCCTGAAAATGGAGTTTTTCATAATTTAATCTTAGCCAAAATAGAAGCAAAATATCCAGCTCATGCAAAACAAGTAATGCATACTTTTTGGGGAGTAGGGCAAATGAGTTTTGTAAAACATGCTATTTTTGTCGATGAAAATGCACCTTGCTTGCAAGATTATGACAAGCTCATACCTTATATACTTAATCGTTTTAATGAAGAAAAATTACTTATTAGTGAAGGAATTTGCGATCAACTCGATCATGCTTCAAGCACTTATTGTTACGGTGGTAAAGCAGGACTTGATGCGTGTGGTGATGAGAAAAAAGTTGAACTTGAAATTCTAAGCGATGAAGCTTTGTTTTCACTTTTTAAAGAAAAAGATCAAAATATTTTAAAATTAAAACAATTTTACACCCAAACCTTTGCTCCAATTTGTGTGATCTTAATTGATAAAAAAGAAAAAATTGCTCAAATTTTTGAAAAACTACAAATTTATAAAAAACATTTTAGAATTTTAGTTTTTTTAGATTCAGATGCTATTTTGGAAAATCCTTATATGTTAATTTGGCGTGTGGTAAATAATATCGATGCAAAAAGAGATATATTTATCAAAAAAGATTGTGTTGCAATTGATGCGACAAATAAAGGATCATTAGAAGATTATCATAAAGAATGGCCTTTAATGACAAATTGCTCCAAAGAAGTTATAGACAGACTTATTGCAAAAAAATTACTTGTAAATGATGAAAAATTCTTCAAAAAGTTTGAAATTTTTTAATTTTAAACTTTTTGAGAACACTTTTTGCTTATTAAATATATATATTTTTAATTTAAATATTAAGTTTTTTAAAATTGTGTCGATAGTGTGTTTTAGAGTCTTTTAAAAAGGAGTTTAAAATGGACATTAGCAATATTCAAAGGGATACAAATATAACTCATTTTAACACAAAAAGTGTTGAAAAGCCATCTCAAGAGAATAAGCAACAAGTTGATTTAAATGATCAAGATGAGAATTTAAATGAAAAATTAAAAAACGCAACAGAAAAACTTAATAGACAAATGGAAACATTGGAAACAAATGTGCGTTTTGCGTATAATGATAAAATAAACGAAATGTATGTAAATGTCACCGAAAAAGACACAGGTAGGTTAATACGCAAAATTCCTAGTGAAGAAGTTATGAAATTAATAGAACATTTTAAAGGTGTTATTGGCACCATTTTTGATAAGGAGAGTTAATCATGGCAGTAGGTAGTTTAGGAAGTTTAGGTATAGGTTCAGGAGTTTTAACAAGCGATACGCTTAATAAGCTTAAAGAAGCAGAAATGAATGCTCACTTAAAGCTTTATAACACGCAACTTGAAACTAACACTTCAAGACAAAAAGACTTAGCAGAGCTTGAAGCTAAACTACTTGCTTTTCAAACTGCTGTAAATAGTCTTGGCGATACTTCTCAATTTAACAAAAAGAAAGTTTCTCCTAGTGTGAGTGGCGATAGTGCGGCTGCTAGCTTAGTTGTAGGCTCTTTATCTAATCTTTCAAATATGAAAGTCATAGTCGATCAACTTGCTCAAAAAGATGTTTATCAAAGCAATGGTTTTAAAGACAAAACCTCTACTGTCATGGGCAGTTTAGGCATAAAAGGTGATGAAAATGGCAAAGCTTCTTTTACTATCACCCAAGATGGAAAAGACTATAAAATAGAGATCGATAAAAGTACAACCGTAGCTCAACTTGCTGAAAAAATCAATTCCGCCACAGGTGGTAAAATAGAAGCTAAGCTAGTAAATACCGGAGATAGAGACAATCCTTATCGTTTAGTAGTGCAAAGCACTGAAACAGGAACTAAAAACAATATCTCTTTTTCAGGTAATGATGAACTCTTAAAAGCTATGGGTTGGGAGCTTGATAAAAATAGCATTAGTGCGGGTGGTTTGTATGGTTTTAGACCTCAAGGTGCTGGAGATAAGGATAAAGATAAAATAAGTGGATCGTTTAATAGTGCGATAAATCAAGAAGAGAAACTTTTATCCAAAGGAGAAAGCACTTCTTTAACTTTTGTTATAAAAAATGGTGAAAGATATGATAGATTTACTATTGATATAGACGAGAATACTACTTATAAGAGCTTAGCAGAAGATTTAAAAAAACAAACTAATGGAAAAGTGGAATTAAGCTTTGGAGAAGATGGAAAATCTTTTACTTTTAGAGCTACCAATGGTGGTGAATTAAGTCTTTTTGATGGTGGTTATGCAACTGATGCTGATGGCAATATAGATCAAGCAAATTATGCTAGAGATCCAAATGCCAAAAATTTACTAAGTAAAAAATTTGGAATTGATTTAGATTATAGCACACCACAAGGCTACAATGTTTCCAAAGACAATGAAAACCATATCCAAAAAGGTATGGATGCTATCTTTAGTGTAGATGGCGTTAAGATGATTAGATCAACTAATACCATCACAGATATAGGACCTGATATTACCCTAGAGCTTAAACAAAAGGGTGAAATTAGTTTCAATGTTACTCAAGATACTGAAGCTATAGCACAATCTTTAGAAAGTTTAGCTACTGCTTATAATGATTTGATGATCAATCTTAATGCAGCGACAAAATACGATCCTGATGCAGGGACAAAAGGAAATTTCGTAGGTGTAAGCTCGATTTATAATATAAAATCACAAATTAACAATATTTTGCTTCAAACTATCACAGTAGATGGAACAATCACAGTTGGAGATAGTGATACTTCAGATGGTGTTAAAGTTTCTTCAAAAGTAAGTTTATCTCTAGCTGATTATGGTTTGACTTTAAATGATGGGGTTTTAACCTTTGACTCTGGAAAATTTAATGCTAAATTTAACGAAGATCCTGAAATGGCTGAGAAATTTTTCGTAGGACACAATGGCTTTGAAGACATTGATCTAACAGGAGATAGAGTAAGTAAGTTTGATGAAAATGATATAGAATTCAAAGAAGGTGGTTTTACCATTACTTATAATGATGAAACTATAGATTTAAGTAAAACTGCCAATGGAGATCCTTTTAAACTAACTGGTGCGGATGATATAGAAAAAGCTAAAAATTTAGTTGATCATATAAATAGTTTTGGTTTAGAAGGTTTAGAAGCTAGTTTTGAAATCATTAATCAAGGTAACGAGAATCAGCAAATTCAATTTAGAATCAAAGGAACATCAGGAAGTAACCTAGAAATTCAAGGCGATAAAGAATTTTTGAAAAAATTTGGCTTAAGTCCAAAAACTATATATTCAGTTTATAAAGAAGAAACTGGAACCTTTGGGGTATTAAAAAACACTATGGGTGAGATGATGAGTTCTGATGGTTCTTTTGGGGGTTATAAAGACTCTTTAACTAAAGAATCAAAAAATCTAAACGAAACTATAGAAAATACTAAAAAATCCATAGAAAGCAGATATGACACAATGTGGTCAAGATGGGCTGCATATGATGGTATAATTGCAAAATTAAATAACCAAGCAAGTGTTATTACAAATATGATTAATGCAGCAAATAATCAAAATTCTTAAAAATAGAGAGGATTTAAATGCTAAATAGTGCAGTATATAATGCGTATTCACAAAATCAAACTGGTGTAGAATCCCAAGAAAAACTTATAGAGATGTTATATAGTGGGATTTTACGCTTTGCAAGTAGGATAAAAATAGCTATTCAAAATGGAAATATAGAAGAAAGAGTGTATTATGTAAAAAGAGCTAGTGCTATTTTTATAGAATTGTTAAATTGCCTTGATTATGAAAAAGGCGGAGAAATAGCACACTACTTAAGTGGCCTATACACTAGAGAATTACAACTTCTTTCTTTAGCAAATATAGAAAATAGTGAAGCAAGAGTAGATGAAGTTATCAATGTAGTCAAAGGCTTGTTAGAGGCTTGGAGAGAAGTTCATCAAAAATGAGTGAAAAAAAATGGATAGATGAGTTTAAACTAGCTGTATATACTGAAGATGTGGAAAAAATAGTTAAACTCATAGAAAAACCTGACTTTAAAGATTGTCCCAATGAGGCTTTAGCTCTTACCAATGAGGCAATAGCTTTTATGAAAAAAAAGCAAGATGAAGTAGCAAAAAATTTACAAAAACTTAAAAAAGCATCTGCTTATATGAAATAAAACATGGCGATAAGCCGAGTTCTGTCAAGAGCGATCATTTATCTAGACTTGTTTTTGCAAACAAGTTCAAGCGAAGGGTTATATTATAAGACTAAAACCACCCCTTCTTGCTGCGGATTGGGTTTACATAGCTAGCTTTGTTACCAAAGCTACTGGTAGGCTCTTACTCTACCGTTTCACCTTTTCCATATAATATGGTAGTTTTCTTTCTGTTGCACTTTCCCTTAGGTTACCCTAGCCATCCATTAGATGGAATCCTTGTCTTATTGCAGCTCGGACTTTCCTCTTCAAAAGAAGCGATCGCTTGCCATGTTTAGATAAATTTTATCAAAAAAATCATTTTTATACTAGAGTAAAAATAAGATTTAATGTAATTTTTAATTCATTTTCATATTTTACAAGCTCTAAATTTTTGACTTTTATATAAGGATCTAGTTCTTGCAAAAATTGCATTAAAAAATAAAAATCACCATTAAAACTCAATCTTAAATCATAATAAGTAAAATACCGATCTTGACTTTCATGACTTTGGATTTGTAAAAACCTTACTTTAGTGAGATTTTTTTCTATATTTTTTAAAACACTTTGATAATCTTTACTTTCTTCTAAGGATATTTCATTATCAAAAGATTGCAATTTTTCATCTTTAAAATCAAAAATCAATTCTTGTTTTTGCTCATATTTTGCTTGTAAAATAAATAACTCATCTTTTGATAATTTCATTTGTTTTTCGAAATACTCAAAAATACTCATATAGATTATAAAAAAACCAAATACAAAAGCCATTATCAAAGTCAATATAAATTCGCGTTTAGATAATCTCGTAAAGATATTTTCTAAATTTTCATAAAGATTTTTCAAAAACAAGAGTAATTTTTTCATCGTTAATTTCTTTATTTTTTAGCACAAAATGATATTTTTTAAAATCATCATAAAAATCATAATCTTTATTAAGCTTTATGATAAAATCATTATTTTTTATATATAAAGCTTCTATATAACTTTGATGAGAATTTAAGACTTTTAAAAAATTATAAAAATCCTTATAGCAGAGCGTATTTGCATAAAATTTTTGTAACAAATCAACTTTTTGTTCATTTTTTTCTTGTAATTTTTCAACTTCTTGATTTTGTTTTTGATTTATTTTTGCTTGCTCTAAGATATCATCTTGATTTTTGATTAAATTTTCATATTTTATTTTTTCTTTTTCATAAAATGATTTTTGCGTATATAAATACAAAGGATAAACTAAGGCTAGTAAAATCCCGCATGTAAAAGCTAATAAAATTTTAAAACTAAAAGATTTTAAATGATTTATTTTTGCTTTATTAGCAAAATTAATTTTAACTCGATCATATTTTTTTAATAATTTTTGATAGAAAGTATTACTATTAAATTTATCAAAACTGCTAAGATTTTGAGTATCGTCTATACTTATGATGTTTTTATATGTATTTTTTAATTTTTCATCATATATTTTACTATAAGTATTTAATGGCATAACTTTGCAATTTTGAAATTCACATCCCAAATACTCCACTAAAACTATGTATTTTTTCTTAAATAATAATGCAAGATTTTCACTATTTGTATCATTCCTAAAATACACTTCAAAGAGCAGGGGTTCTGGGATTACATAATCAACATCTAAAATATCTTCATATTTACACAAAAATACATGAGTAAAAGATTTATCTTGAAAATACTTTAGCTCATATGAAAAATCATCTTTAAGACCAAGTTCCTCAAAGCTCTTTTTTAAGATTTCATCTTCACTAATAGGATTTGCAAGTTTTACATATAAAAGTTTTTCATAAGTAAGAAAATCTTTTTTGATGATTTTTTTACTCATCATAAAGGATTTTTTTGAGATTTTGCTCGTTTTTATGCCAATTTTTTTCTAATTGAACGAACAATTTTAACATTACCTTTTTTTGCGCTAATTTTTCTATCTTCATCCTAGCTTCTTTACCTATACGCTTAATTGTAGCTCCATCTTTACCTAGTATCATTCCTTTATGAGAATTACTATCTGTAATGATGATAGCGTTAATATAATAAATTTGCTCAAGCTCTTTGATTTTTTCTATTTTTACTTCAGTGCTATAAGGAATTTCATCACTTAAATTTTCATATATGGCTTCTAAAATAAAATCTCTATAGATATCCTTTTCATTTGTGGTAGTAATAAACTCAGGATCAAAATAATACGGATGTTCAGGCAAATACTTAATCATCTCATCTAAGAGAATTTTTTTATAAAATTTTTGCTTAGCAGAATAGGGGATAATGGCGCTAAAATGTGAGTTAAACTGAGAATACTCGCTTAATTTTTTAAGTAAGACTTCTTTTTTTACCAAATCAACCTTATTGATTAATACAATATGCGGCACTTTAGGATTTAAACTTAAAAAATTTTCATAATCTTTAATATCATCATAAATACTAGCTACAAATAAAATCACATCACAATCTGCAATGCTTTTAATCGCCAAATCAATCATAAGCTGATTCATAGCTTTAGAGCTTGCATGCAAGCCTGGTGTATCTATAAAAATAAGCTGATGATTCTCATGCATTATAATTGCATTAATCTTTCTTCTTGTGGCATTTTGCTTATGAGAAACCATAGCCACTTTTTCTTCTAATAAAGAATTAAGGATAGAACTTTTTCCCGCATTAGTTCTACCCACTATGCTTATAAAGCCACTTTTCACAAGATATACCTAGCTAAATCTTTATTTTCTATGATATCTCCAAGTTTAACTTGCACTTTAAAATCATCTATTTTATAAACTTTTCCAGCATATTCATCTGCTTCAAAACTAATATCTTCCAAAAGTTTTTCCACCACCGTGTGTAAGCGTCTTGCACCAATATCTTGCATTTCTTCGTTAGCCTTGCTTGCTATTTTTGCTATTTCTCTAATAGCCTCATCTTCAAAAACAAGCTCTACATTTTCGGTTTTTAAAAGCTCAATGTATTGTGTTAGTAATGAATTTTTAGGTCTTGTTAAAATAGCATATAAAGCATCCTCATCTAGCGAATCAAGCTCAACCCTTAAAGGAAAACGCCCTTGAAGTTCAGGGATTAAATCACTTGGCTTGCTTAAATGAAAAGCACCTGCTGCGATAAATAAAATATGATCAGTTTTTAAAGGTCCAAATTTAGTTTGTATAGTACTACCTTCAACTATAGGAAGCAAATCCCTTTGCACTCCTTCTTTGCTTGGATCTTGGCGGTTTGAATTTGAGCTTGAAACTGCTACTTTATCTATCTCATCAATAAAAATAATCCCTTCATTTTCAGCTCTTCTTAAAGCCTCGCCTTTAATACTTTCCATATCAAGAATTTTTTCACTTGCTTCTTGAGCTAAAGCTATTCTTGCATCTTTTACTTTCATTTCTTTTTTAACTTTTTTATTACCCACGCCAATAACTTTTACTATATCTTGCATAGCACCCATTTCAGGTGGTAAATTTGGATTAGTATCAAACACGCTTTGTGAAATTTCAACTTCTATTGTGCTATCATCTAAATCACCAGCTTTTAATTTCACGCGCATTTTTTCTAAAGAATTTTGATACTCTTCTTGTTTTTCTTCACTAACACCCTTTGGTAAAGGTGGTAAAAGTTTTTCTAAAATTTTATTTTCTATAAATTCATTAATTTTGTCTTTATTTTTTTCTTTTTCTTCGTTTTTTACTAAATTTAAAGCAGCATTAGCTAAATCTCTAACCATGCTTTCTACATCACGCCCAACAAAACCAACTTCAGTATATTTACTTGCTTCAACTTTTACAAAAGGAAGTCCCATCATCTTAGCAAGGCGTCTTGCAATCTCTGTTTTACCAACCCCAGTTGATCCTATCATTAAAATATTTTTTGGCATGATATCATCTTGAAGTTCAGGGCTAAGCTGCATTCTTCTATAACGATTTCTTAAAGCAATTGCTATGATTTTTTTGGCATTTTTTTGTCCAATTACATAATCATCTAAAAATTTTACAATCTCTTTTGGAGTTAAATTCATTTATCATCCTCAATTACATAAGTTTTAATATTTGTATTAGTATAAATGCAAATTTCACCAGCTATTTGCAAGCTTTCTTTGACTAATTCTTCTTCATCTAAATTTGAATGTTTGGCTAAAGCTCTTGCAGCAGAAAGTGCATAATTACCCCCACTACCAATAGCGGCTATAGCACCATCTTCAGGCTCAACTACATCTCCAGTTCCTGAAAGTAAAAATATATGATCTCTATCTAATACCAACATCATTGCTTCAAGTTTTCTTAGGTATTTATCCTTACGCCATTCTTTTGAAAAATCTATTGCAGCTTTTAATAAATCACCCTTAGAACTAGAAAGTAGTTTTTCAAACATATCAAAAAGATTAAAAGCATCAGCGGTGCTTCCTGCAAAACCTGCTAATACTTCTCCATTGTTTAATTTTCTAATTTTAACTGCATTGTTTTTTAAAACAGTGTTTCCAAAACTTACTTGTCCATCTCCACCAATTACAGATTTATTTTTACCTTTATAAGCTAAAATTGTAGTTGCGTGAAACATTATTCTCCTTTAACTTCTAGCTTAAATACAGCGTGAATTGCATGGCCTAATTTTGCTGAAATTTCATGCACACCAAGCTCTTTTATAGTATCACATTCTAAGCTTTTTTTATCAAGCTCTATACCTTTTTGATCTTTTAATGCATGTGCGATTTCATCTTTAGTAACCCCACCAAACAAGCTTCCATTAGCTCCTACAGGCTTAGCTATACAAATAGTGATTTTAGATAATTCCTCTTTTAATTTTTCCAAATTTGCAAGTTCAAATCTTAAATTTTCAGCCTTTTTCTTTTGCTCTGCTTCATATTGTTTTAAAACTTCATGCGTAGCAGCTTTGGCAAAACCTTTGGCAATTAAAAAATTTTGTCCATATCCATCTTTTACTTCTTTAACTTCTCCTGCTTTTCCTAAGCTTTTTACATCTTTAATTAATAATACTTTCATTGTTTTCCTTTTTAAAATTTTCTTCCATTTTTACCTGCGATGATAAATCTCAAAGCATTTAATCTTATAAAGCCTGCTGCATCTTTTTGATCATACACAGCATCTTCTTCAAAAGTACAATAAGCCTCGCTAAATAAGCTATCATTCGCACTTTCTCTGCCTATTACCATTACATTACCTTTATATAATTCAAGTTTAACTTTACCATTTACATATTTTTGCGACTCATCAATTAAGGCTTGAAGCATTAATCTTTCAGGCGAGAACCAATAGCCATTATAAATTAAACTTGCATATTTTGGCATTAATTCATCTTTTAAATGTGCTGCTTCTCTATCAAGAGTGATACTTTCTATAGCACGGTGTGCTTTTAAAAGTATGCTTCCACCTGGGGTTTCATAACAACCTCTACTTTTCATACCCACATAGCGATTTTCGACAATATCAAGACGACCTATACCATGTTTTGCACCAAGCTCGTTAAGTTTTGCTAAAAGCTGCGCAGGAGACATTTTTTCTCCATTAATAGCACATAAATCGCCTTTACTAAACTCAAGATCTATCACTTCGCTTTCATTTGGAGTTTCTTTTAAATCTTTCACCCAACGCCACATATCCGCTTCAGGTTTAGCAGCAGGATCTTCAAGTACTAAACCCTCATAAGAAATATGCAATAAATTTGCATCCATAGAATAAGGTGACTTACCTGGCTTTTTAGCTATATCAATACCATGTTTTTGCGCATAAGCTAAAAGTTTTTCACGGCTATTTAAATCCCATTCTCTCCAAGGAGCAATGATGGCTAAATTTGGATTTAGCGCCAAAGCACCTAATTCAAAACGCACTTGATCATTCCCTTTACCGGTTGCCCCATGACTAATAGCATCTGCTTTTGTTTTATTTGCTATTTCTACTAAAGCTTTTGTTATTAAAGGTCTTGCTATACTTGTACCTAGTAAATATTCTCCTTCATAAATAGCATTTGCTCTAAACATAGGAAACACATAATCTTTTACAAATCCATCTTTTAAATCTTGAATAAAAATATTTTCTTCTTTTACACCCAAAGAAAGCGCTTTTTTTCTAGCAGGTTCAAGCTCTTCGCCTTGTCCAATATCTGCTGTGAAAGTTACTACTTCACATTTATACTCATCTTGTAGCCATTTTAAAATTATACTTGTATCAAGTCCGCCAGAATATGCTAAAACTACTTTTTTAATATCTTTTTTCATTGTCTTTCCTCTTTGTAAAAAAATGATTGTAAAATTTAACGAATTTAGCTTAATATAATGTAAAATATTTAGACATTTTATAACATTTTCTTGTATTTTTTGATAAAATATTTTTATGAGAATAGATAAATTTTTAAATGTAGTTAATATTACTAAGCGTCGTGCTATTTCAGAAGATATGTGTAAAAGTGGTGTAGTAAGTATAAATAATCAAGTAGTTAAAGCTAGTAAAGAAGTAAAAATTGGCGATGAAATAAGCATTAAATTTATAGAATATACCAATACCTATAAAGTCTTAGATATACCAACAACCAAAAGCATACCAAAAGCTATGCAAGAAAAATATGTGGTAAAAATCCAATGAAAGAAATGATTTTAAGCCAAAATGAGCTTTATAAGCTTTGTGAAATTTTACCTAAAAATGGAGTTATTTTACTTCAAGGGGATTTAGCAAGCGGTAAAACTACTTTAGTACAAAATTATGCTCAATTTCTTGGAGTAGAAAAAACGCTTAATTCTCCTACATTTTCTATCATGCAAGAGTATGATTTTCAACAAGGTAAAATGTATCATTATGATATTTATCAAGAAGGTTTTGATGGGCTTTTAAAAAATGGCTTGATTGAAAATTTTTTTGAAGATGGTTTGCATTTGGTAGAGTGGGGTGATGAAAAATTAAAAAAATATTTAGATAAATATCAAATTTTTAATATAATTTTACAAATCATTCCTTATGAAAATAAAAGAAAGTATATAATACATGAGTAAGCTAGAAGCTAGAAATTTAGAAAAAATCATTAAAAAAACTAAAATCATACACGATGTTTCGCTAGAAGTGCAAAGTGGAGAAGTTGTAGGACTTTTAGGGCCTAATGGAGCAGGAAAAACTACGAGTTTTTATATGATATGTGGGCTTATTTTACCAACAAGTGGACAGGTGTTTTTAGACTCACAAGATATCACAAAAGAACCGCTTAATAAAAGAGCAAAGCTTGGCATTGGGTATTTACCTCAAGAAAGTAGTGTTTTTAAAGACTTAAGCGTAGAAGAAAATTTACTTTTAGCCGCCCAAGTAATATATAAGGATAAAAATTTATTAGAACAAAAGATAGAACAAATGCTAGAATTACTTAGCATAGAGCCTATTAGGCACAGAAAAGGTATGAGCTTAAGCGGGGGTGAAAGAAGGCGTTGTGAAATCGCAAGATCACTTATGTGTGATCCTAAATTTTTACTTTTAGATGAACCATTTGCTGGGGTTGATCCTATCGCAGTGAGTGAAATTCAAAGCTTGATTAATGATTTAAAAGCTATGAATATAGGTGTTTTAATCACTGATCATAATGTAAGAGAAACTTTAGCAATTTGCGATAGAGCTTATGTGATTAGAAGTGGAAGGTTGCTAGCTAGTGGTAATGCTAATGAAATTGCGCACAATGAAGATGTTAAAAAATATTATCTTGGAAGTGAGTTTAGACTTGAATAATGCTTAAACAAAAAACCTCTATAACACAAAAAGCAAAACTATCACAAACCTTAAGATCTTGGCTTCCTATATTGCAAGCTAATATTGAAGATCTAAAAGAAAGTTTAGATGAATTTGCTAAAGAAAATCCTTTTATAGAGATCAAAGAAAACTCAAGCATTACAAACAATCAAAACAAGTATTATCAAGAGTATTTTAGTAAAAATACCACTACGCAAATGATTGATGCAAAAAGCTTGGAAGTAAAAAATGTATATGAACTTTTAAGCGAGCAAATCATACCACCATTTTTTCCCACTAAAAAATCCCAAACCATTGCTGAAAAAATCATAGAATGTTTAAATCATGAAGGTTATTTTGAATATGATGAAGAAATTTTAGGTGAATTTGATCCTTTAGAAGTAGAAAAAATCAGACAAAGATTTAAGTATCTTGAGCCTATTGGAGTAGGTGCAAAAGACAATCAAGAAGCTTTTATTTTTGCATTAGAGCATTTTGACTTAGATGATGAGCTTTATGAGTTTTGCAAAATGTTAATTTTAAATTTAGAAAATGCAAAAGATTTTATCAAAGATCCTTTGTATAAAAAGGCTATAGCGATAATTAAAAAAATCTCCATTCCACCTTTTTTGGAGTATTTTGAAGAGAGCATGGAAATTATTCCTGATATATTTATTTATCAAGAAAATGGTGAAATTAAAATTAAAATTAATGATGATTATTATCCTGAAATTGCTTTTGAAGCAGATGGTTTAGATCATGAGTTTTTAAGTGCTTATTTAAAAGATGCAAAAAATTTAATCGATGCACTAGCTATGCGTAAAGCTACCCTTTATAAACTAGGGCTTATGATTATAGAATATCAATATGATTTTTTCATGGGTGGGGACATCAAACCTATGCAGCTTAAAGATTTAGCACAAGATCTTGAAAGAAATGCTTCTACTATTTCAAGAGCAATTGCAAACAAATACTTAAGTTGTGATAGAGGTTTAATACCTTTAAAATCTTTCTTTACCACCGCAGTTGATGATGGTGAAACTTCTAATGCTACAATCAAAGATTTTCTTAGTAATTTAATTAAAAAAGAAAATCCTAAAAAACCTTTGAGTGATTTGAAAATTCTTGAACTCACTCAAAAAGAATTCCCAAGTGTGCAACTAGGGCGTAGGACTATCACTAAATATCGTATGCAACTTGGTATAGGAAGCTCAAGTGAGCGTAAAAAATTATATGAATTGATGTAGGAAAAGATGAATTTAGAAAGTATTTTTGAAAAAACCATAAAACAAAATGTGCGTTTAGTAGCAGCTAGCAAGTATGTTCAAGATGAACAAATTCGAGAGCTTTTTAAGCAAGGTGTTGTAGAGTTTGGAGAAAATCAAGTCCAAGTTTTAGCTTTAAAAAAAGAAAAACTTCAAGGTTTAGAAATCAAATGGCATTTTATAGGCAATCTTCAAAGTAACAAAATCAATCTTTTAATCAAACAAAACCCATTACTTTGGCAATCTTGCAATGGCTTAAAAATCGCCAAAGCTGTAGATAAAAGACTTGATTATAAATTAGATACTTTATTAGAAATTAATACTGCCAATGAAAGTTCTAAAAGTGGCATAGAGCAAAATAAGGCCATAGAAGAGTATTTACAAATACAAGAAGAGTGTAAAAATTTAAACCTTACAGGCATTATGTGTATAGGCTCTATGGATGAGGAAAAAGTTCAAGAAAGCTTTGAGCAAACTTTTAAAATCTATGAAATTTTACAAAAACACGGGGCAAAAATTTGCTCCATGGGTATGAGTGGGGATTTTGAACTAGCTATAAAATGTGGTTCAAATATGGTGCGTTTGGGGAGTATTTTATTTAAATAAACCCCATTTGTTTTGCTTTTTCTATCATAAAATCTGCGCCATTTTCGCTTTTTAATCCTTGCAAGGCTAAAGATTTTTCTTCTAATGAGAAATTTTCTACTAAATTTAAAAATTGATGTTTTTCTTCTTGGGTTAAAATTTCACATAAATTACGCTCTTTTAAATACAAAGCATTAAAATATTGATGATTTTTAGCCGCATATGGATAAGGAATAAAAATACAAGGAAGTAAATTTGCACTAAGCTCAAAAAGACTACTTGCACCTGATCTTGATATAGCTAAATCTGCTTTAGAAATTTTATCTATAATGTTTTTATCAAAGTCAAAAAGCTCTACTTTGACATTTAAATCCTCATAAGCTTTTTTACATCTTTCATAATCATTCTTACCACATTGATGAATGATATTTATGTCTTTTTCTTTAAAGTATAAAGCATTTTCTAAAGCAAGGTCATTAATAAATTTAGCCCCTTGAGAGCCGCCAAGAAAAATAATATTTTTTAATTCTTTTCTCACTCTTGCTTTTTGAGAAAAAATCTCGCTAATAGGATAAGGACAAAAGAAAGTATTTGCTTTGTTAATTTGATCATCAAAAGCAGTAAAAAAAGCTTTAGAAAAAGGCTTTAAAAGTGAATTTAAACTTCCTATTTTTGAATTTTGCTCATGGATTAAAAGTGGGATATTTGCCATTAAAGCACCAAAAGCGCCTGGGGCACTGCTATATCCACCCACACTAAAAACTGCTTTAATATTATGTTCTTTTAAAATTTGTTTTGTTTTTCTTGCAAGTTCTAAAATATGTAAAAATGATTGAACTTTAGCTAAGCCTTTTTTATTAACAACGCCTTGAGAGCTTAGAAAATATTTTTTATAAAAACCATTTTCATTTTCAAACCAAAGTCTATCTTGGCCATTTTCACTTCCTATGTAAATGCATTCTATGCCTCGTTTTCTTGCACTTTGCAATAAACATCTAGCTATAGCTAAATGTCCTCCTGTGCCTCCACCTGTAATTGCTATCATTTGTCCTCTTTATTTAGTTTTTCTTCTAAAAATTTAATTCTTTCCTCTAGTTTTTGAATTCTCTCTTTTTGGCTTATTTGAAATTCTTTAATATAAGCAGGTATACCAATAGCTGTTAAATTTGCCCCAACATCTTTTAATACAACTGCATTTGAACCTATTTTTGCATTTTTACCTATGGTAATATTACCTAAAATTTTAGCCCCAGAGCCTATGATCACACCATCTTCTATAGTAGGATGTCTTTTGGTATTTTTATCTAAACTTGTACCACCTAAGGTTACTCCTTGATAGATAATCACATCATTACCAATTATAGCTGTTTCACCTACTACCACACCTATTGCATGATCTATGAATATCCTTCTACCTAGCGTAGCTCCAGGATGCAAATCAACTCCTGTTAAAAACTGAGAAATTCCACTAATCATTCTTGCTATGCGTTTATAATTTTTGATATAAAAAAAATGTGCAAAACGATAATTTACCACAGCCCAAACACCAGGATAGTTAAAAACTAATTCCACCCAAGATCTATATGCAGGATCTTTTTGTTTTGGCATAGAAAAATCTTCTTTGATTAGTTTAAAAATACTCATTTAGAACCTATGCTTTTTAAATATCCATTATCATTTAAGAATAAATAAATTTCACCCAAAATATGTTTTTTTTGATTTTCATTTACAAGTTTTGAAGCATAAATTTTTTCATTAATATTGTCCATAATTGCATGCACATCATAATCAAGATCTTCTAAGGTATCTAAAATAGATTGAGCCTCTAGCACGCTTTCTACTTCAAAACCCTTTTCATTAATACTTATACAAGCTTCGGTTGGATGTGTAAAAAGATTATGCTTCATACCAAGCACTTCTTGATAAGCTCCCACTAGGAAAAATCCTAAAAAATAATCTTCAGCTTCTACATCAATATCATGTAAAAACAAAGGATTATCTTTGGAATAAGAAATTTCCCCATCGCTATCACAAGTTATATCCCATATACTTGCACTTCTAGTTGGCTTTTTATTGAGTCTATCAAGTGGCATGATAGGGAAATTTTGCTCTAAACCCCAAAAATCAGGTAAAGACTGAAATACTGAAAAATTCACTAAATATTTTTCTTGCACTTCATTTTGCAAACTCGATAAATCAGCTTGATCACCCACCAAAGAAATAGCTTTTCTCATAATCAAATGTACTAAAATTTCACTATTAGAGCGATCTTGCAAATCCACATAACCCAAATCAAACAAGGTTAAAATACTCTCCATATGATCAATGCTATCATGTAAATACTCAAGCGCATTAGAAGCTTTAATGTTTTTATACAAATCATAAAGTTCATCAATAAGTTTTGGGTTTTTATCTTTTAATAAAAGCTTGCTTTCTGTGTATTCTTGAGAAAAAAGCTCTAAAACAGGCGCTACTAAAACAGCATGATTAGCTGCTACAAAACGCCCACTTTCTATAAAAATATCAGGTTCTAAATCTTTTTTTTGTTCTGCAATACCTTTTAAAATAAACACAACATCGTTTGCATACTCACTTAAGGTGTAATTTCTGCTTGTTTCGTTTTTAAACTGAGAGTATTCTACCGCTAAACCTCCACCAAGATTAATAGCTTTTAAATTTTTTGCCCCCATTTTTCTAAGCTCGGTGTAGATATTACCCGCTTCATTTAGAGCTTTTTTCAAAGGATGAATTTCAGTAATTTGTGAGCCTAAATGAAAATGTATCATAGTAAATTGCTCTAAAAGTTTATTAGCTTTTAAAAGATTTACCGCTTCAATAAGCTCAGTGGATGTTAAACCAAATTTTGAATTTATACCACCACTTTTTGCCCAAATTCCTATTCCAGCTGAATGCAAACGCACTCTTAAACCTATATTTGGCTTTGGCTTAAAACGATTTTTAGCAATTTCAATCATCGCTTCAAGCTCATTAAGTCCTTCCATAGTTAAAGTGATATTATGACCCATTTCACACGCTATAAAGCCCATATTTATGAGTTCTTTATCTTTAAAGCCATTAACTGTTATAGGAGCACTTTCATTATTATAAGCCATAGCTAGTAAAAGCTCGGCCTTACTTCCTGCCTCTAAGCCATAGTTGTATTCTTTACCTAGATTAACTAAATTTTTTACAAAACCTGGATATTGATTGACTTTTAAAGGATATACAGCGTTAAAAGAACCTTTATAGTTAAATTCTTTTTTTGCTTTAGCAAATTTATTATAAATTTGCTCAATTTGCTTATGGATTAAATGAGGAAAACGAAGCAACAATGGCCCCTTATAACCATCATCGCGCAAAGTATTTACTATATCTATAATGGCAGGTTTTTTACCATGATTTACACATACTTTGCCATTTTCAATGATAAAATTATTTGCACCCCAAATATTAATACCATAATCAATCATAACTCATTCTCCAAATTTGCTAATTTTATATTTTTATTTTCTTTACTATCTAAATTTTTATAAAAAATCTCTTCTTTTTGCATTTCATCTTCGCCTATACACAAAAAGATTTCAGCATTAGCATTATCTGCTTGGTTTAAATGCTTTGCAAGTTTTTTTGCTTCATAGCTTAAATATACCTTATGTTTTTTTCTTAAAGTATTTGCTAATTTAAAAATAGTATCTATATAAGCTTCATCCATAGCACAAAGATAAATTCCTTCTCTTGGTTTTACGCTTTGTTTTTGCTCTAAAATAGCCATAATCCTTTCTATACCCATAGCAAAACCCACACCATAGCCACTTTTACCATCTAAATATTCAATCAATCTATCATATCTTCCACCACCTGCTACGGCAGCTTTTGCACCGATTTCATCGCTAACAAACTCAAATGCACTTTTAGAATAATAATCAAGCCCACGCACTAATTTTTCATCACATTCAAATTCAACATCATTTTCTTTTAAAAGTTTTTGCAATTTTTCATAATCTTTCTTACAACATGAGCATAAATTTTCACTTAGTTTTGGTGCATTTTCGATTAAACTTTGACAATGATCATTTTTGCAATCAAGCACTCTAATAGGATTTAAGTCTTTTCTTCTTAAGCAATCTTCGCAAAAACCTTCTTTAGAATTTAAAAAAGCTATGAGTTTTTCTTTATATACACCCATACATTCTTTACAGCCTAAAGAATTAATTTTCAAGCTTGTATGAATTTCTAAGCGTTTAAAAATTTCATTTAGCATTAAAATAATACTCGCATCCTCATATACACTTGCTACACCAAAGCTTTCTACTCCAAATTGATGAAATTCACGCAATCTTCCTTTTTGTGGCCTTTCATAGCGAAACATAGAGCCATGGTAAAACCATCTTTTAACACTTTGAGCCTTGTCCATTTTAGCTTCTATGTATGATCTTACCACCCCAGCTGTCCCTTCAGGCCTTAAACACACTTCATTGCCTGCTTTATCAACAAATTCATACATTTCTTTGCCAACTATATCAGAGCTTTCTCCAACACTTCTTTTAAAAAGCTTAGTAAGTTCTAAATGCGGACAATTAATAAAAGTAAAACCATAGTTTTTAGCTACTTCTTCACAAGTTTTTACCACTTTTTCATAAAGAGTAGCTTGATCATCTTGTAAATCTTTCATTCCTTTTAAAGCATTAATCATCTATAAATTCCTTAATCTTTTCATGTAAAATTTCAATACTCAAAGAAGCATCTAATTTTAAAATTTTTATATCTATCTTAATTTTTAAAAACTCTAAAGTTTCTTCTAGGGCATTTTGTATATTTAAAAAATATTCAACCCCTCTTTTTTCAATACTATCTAGATCTTTTTTAGAAAGTCTTTGTGCGATAAGCTCTTTAGAGCCATGCAAAAACACAACCTTTTGTGGAAAAAGTCCACCTGTGGCGAAAGAATTTAACTCAAATAAAATATTTTGATCAAAATCACATCTTGCATAAGCCATATTAGAAATAAAACTACGATCTGAAATGATAAGTTTGTTTTTATTTTGTGCTAAATGCATGTCGATTAAATTTGCTCTATCTGCTAAAAAAAGCAAAAGCTCAGCCTTTTTAGAAAAATGTATTTTGCTTTCTAATAAAATTTTTCTCAAATGCACTCCAAGCTCACTTCCACCTGGTTCTTTAGTAAAAAATGCATTATGAAAATATTTTTTTAAAAGTTCTATCTGTGTGCTTTTACCCACACAATCAACCCCTTCAAAAGCTATATACAATCTCTCTCCTTTAATAAAGGTATAATTTCTTTTGGCACAAGCTTGCTCACATCACCATTATGGGCACAAATTGATCTTACTATGGAGCTTGAAATAAAAGAATTTTTTAAATTTGGCATAAGATATATAGTTTCAAAATCTTCCCAAAGCATGTGATTTGCATAGCCAAGTTGTAATTCATACTCAAAATCACTCACCGCTCTTAAGCCTCTTATAATGATATTTATTTGCAAATTTTTAGCAAGATCTACTAGTAAGTTATCAAAAGTTGTAATTTTAACATTTTTTAAGTCTTTTGTAGCAATTTTTACCATTTTTTCTCTATGTTCCAAGCCAAACATAGGCTTTTTGCTTTCACTTTTAGCTATAGCAACTACCACCTCTTCAAACATCTTGCTAGCTCTAATGATAACATCTAAATGTCCATTAGTGATAGGATCAAATGTTCCTGGATACACACAACTAGCCATCATTGCCACCTTTGGTATAAATTATGCTCGATATTTGCTAAATCAAGCCATTTTCCTATGATAAATTCATATAATTTTTCTAAATTATCAATCTTAGCATAACTTGCCATTACAGGAGGAGCGATGATAACTCCATAACTAGAAAGTTTAGCCATTTGTTCTAAATTTAAAGTAGAATAGGGCATTTCTCTTACTCCAAGTATGAGCTTTTTGCGTTCTTTTAAAGCCACTCCTGCAGCTCTTGTAAGTAAAGTATCATTTATACCGCAAGCAACTTTTGCTAAAGTATTAATCGAGCAAGGTGTGATAAAAGTCGTTTCTATGCCAAAAGATCCGCTTGCTACGCATTGACTAATGTCTTCATTATCTAAAAAATTTACATGTTCAAGCTCAAATTTATCTTTTATGTGTTGCAAAAAGTCTATATTTTGCAAAAGGGAATTTTCTTTTATAAAGCTTATTTTTGCATTTTTACTCACGATAGCATAAATTTGTCCTTTTTCTTTTAAATGTTTTAATAATAAAAAGCCAAGCTCGCAAGAACTAGCTCCACTAATACCTACTAAAATTTTTCTCATTTTAGCTCCACATAATTTTTACTAATAACTTTACCATGCACGACTTTTCCATCTTTATTTTTAAGGCGAATTCTTTGGTTTAAATTCCCACTTTGCAAGGCTTTTAATTCTATCATCATACTTAAATCCCCATCTTTGATGATACCATAAACAGAATCATTTCTTTGTATAAGGGTTTTGGTTTTAAACATATTATATTTTAAAATCATATTTTCTCTTATATTGCTTTTGGCTATTAAATTTGTGATTTCATCTTTTTTTAATACACCTTGAGGGGCTTTATCAAAAGGAATTTTTAAAATTTTAAAACTAGCAGGACTTAAATTTTCATTACGCGAAATAGGACGCGTAGTTTGCAAAACTTCTAATTTTGCCTTTAAAAAATACTTAAAAAATATATTTTTTTTAAACTGCTCTGGAGTTTTAAATTCAGCCTTTATAAAACCATCGGCTCTATCAAAATTATGATTACCTAGCTTTAAAAAAATATATTGATTAAAATCAGCAGGCAAACTTGATTGAGTGTTAAGATCCAAAGAAATGATTTCTAACTGCGGATAATTTATTTTAAATTCTTTAATCAAAGCTAATTTTACTTCATCAAAATTCGAAGCAAAACTTAAAGTATAGAAAAATAAAACTAGAATGATTTGTTTAAAAAACAATACAGCAACCTCTTATATAAAATATATTAATTATATAATACATCAAAAAAGTTTGATTTTAGTTAAAAGAAGTGGAGCGGGAAACGAGATTCGAACTCGCGACCCCAACCTTGGCAAGGTTGTGCTCTACCCCTGAGCTATTCCCGCATTTTGAAAGTAGAGTGTGATTTTATCAAAACTTTATTTTATTGTCAAGTTTTTAAAATTAAGGAATGTTTTTTGCTTGTGATTATTAAATTTTAAAAGGAGCAACTCATGCAAGTAAATGATAAAAATAGTCCGCTAGCCTTAAACAATATGACAAAAATCAAAGAAAAAAACACATCTTCAGATGAATTTCAAGCTACACTTAATGCACTTAAAGACAAAGAGGAAAAAGAGTATAAAAAAGATAGCAACAATGCTTTTAGTAATACAGATTTAAATATAGGTTCAATTTCTAAAGATTATAGCGTATATGCTTGGGAGAAATTACGCCAAAGCAAATACCAAAAAAATGAAGAAAATATCTTAAACAATCTTTTTAAAACTTTAGATAAAGCAAGAAGTTAATCATTCAAAATAGGGTAGTGCAATACCCTATTAAATTTTTAAAACTTTAACTTCTTGATCTTTTACTAATTTTGTATCATCAATTTGCGTGATTAAAATATGCGTGTTTTCACATAAAGGTTTTAGCATACCTGAGCCAAATTTAGCTTCACTTGGTTTAAAATACCCATCGACTAATTTTCCAAAAGCAAAATCATTTCTTTGACCTTTGAAATTTAAATCTTTAGTCAATCTTGCTTTATCAATTTCCAAAAGTTCTTTACCATAAAGTAAATTGAGTATATTTTTTGCAAAAATATGCGTTGAAACTAAAGAGGCTAAAGGATTTCCTGGTAGGGCTAGAAAAAGCGTATCGCTTTTGCTAAAAAGTTTTACATGCTTGCAAAGTTTAGCATTTACTTTTTCAAAAATAGGGTTAAAATCACACTCAAGCAAAGCTTGTTTGATAAAATCAGCCTCACCCACGCTAGCTCCACCACTGCTTATAAGCATATCAAATTCTTTATTTTCTAAAAGCTTTTTATATGCATTTAAATCATCTTTTATAAGTCCTAAATACTCAACATCAGCATAATCTTGCAAAATAGCATAAATTCCAAAAGCATTTGCATTATATATGCTGTATTCATCAGCATTTTCCCAAGGTTCTACAAGCTCATCTCCACTTGAAAAAATCCCAACACGCAATTTTTTAACGACATTTAACTCATAAATTCCTTGAGCAGCAAGCATAGCTATCATACCTGAAGTGATTTTTTGTCCCTTTTTAAACAAAAGCTCTCCAAGCTTTGCTTCCTCGCCTTTAAAACGGATGGCATTGTTTTCTTTAGCGTTTTTGGCATTGAGCTTTTCATCTTCAAGCAAAGCTTCTTCAAACATTAAAATAGTATTTGCATTTTGAGGAATTTTAGCTCCTGTCATAATTTTATAGCATTCATTTTTTTCTAAAATATAATCATTTTTATCGCCTGCTAAAATGCTTCCTTTTATTTTTAGCAATTCATTCTTATGTGCATAATTTAGTGCATAACCATCTAGGGCAGAATTATCAAAAGCGGGTAGGTTTTTTTTCACAAAAACATCTTCATATAAAATACACCCCAAAGCTTGCGTCAAATTTACTTTTTGAAATTCATTTTTTGCTTTGATTTGTTCTTTTAAAAAATTTAAAGTTGCAAAAATATCTCTCATTCTTCAAGCCTTCTTATACTTGCACCTAGTTTTTTAAATTTTTCTTCTAAATTTTCATATCCTCTATCAAGATGATAAATTCTATGAATTTTACTAGTTCCTTTAGCTGCTAAAGCCGCTAAAATCAAAGCAGAAGACGCACGCAAATCAGTAGCCATAACATCAGTCCCCAAAAGCTCTTTAGTGCCATTTATAGTAGCAATATGCCCGTTTAATCTTATATCAGCTCCCATTCTTAAAAGCTCACTTACATGCATAAAACGATTTTCAAATAATCTCTCATCAATAATACTTGTACCATTTGCTTTTAAAGCTAAAGCCATAAATTGTGCTTGCATATCCGTTGGAAAACCTGGATATTCGCTAGTTAAAATTTCAACCGGTTTGATTTCTTTAGCAGGATTTATACCAATACTATCTTCATTAATATCAAAGCTAAAACCCATTTGCTCTAGCTTTGCCAAAACTGCACTAAGATGGCTTGCATTGACTTTTTTTAGAGTGATTTTTGAGTTAGTGATAGCTCCTGCACACAGATAAGTTCCTGCTTCAATACGATCAGGAATAATTTCAAAAGGTTTAAATTCTAAAAGTTCTCCACTTGTGCCATAAATTTCAAGTTCAGAAGATCCTATGCCTTGTATATCAAGCCCGGCTCTAGCTAAAACCTCACAAAGTTGCACTACTTCAGGCTCTTTAGCAACATTTAAAAGTCTAGTTTTACCATGAGCTAGGGCTGCTGCCATAATGATATTTTCACTGCCTGTAACAGTGATTTTATCAAACATCACATCAGCACCCCTAAGCCCTCCACTAGCTACTACATAGCCTTGTTTAATCTCAATATTAGCTCCCATTTTTTCTAAAGCTAAAAGGTGTAAATCAATAGGGCGTTGGCCTATAGCACAACCTCCCGGTAAAGAAACTTCACAATTTCCAAATCTAGCTAGTAAAGGCCCTAAGGTAAGTATAGAGGCACGCATTTTACGCACGATGTCGTATTTTGCTATGGTTTTATTTAGGTGTTTTGTATTTATTTTTGCAAAATTGTCTTTAAAAGTATAATTTGCCCCTAAATTTTCAAGCAAAGAAAGTAGGGTACAAATATCTGCTACATTTGGTAAATTTGAAATTTGCACTTCATTTTTAGCTAAAATACTTGAAGCTATCAAAGGAAGTGCTGCATTTTTTGCACCACTTATTATCACTTCTCCATTTAACTTTTCAACACCATCAATCTCTAAATAAGTCATTAATTTTCCTTAAAATATATACATAATGATATAATAATATTTTACTACAAATATTATATAAATTAATAAGATTAAAGGTGTTTTTTGGAGTTTTTCTAGTCATACTTGGTGGGATATTTTGGGCCATAAGTGGGGTTTTGGCTGAGTATTTGTTTAAAAATCATTATTCTGCTGAATGGGTAAGTTTTTATCGTTTGCTTTTTACCGGCGTTATTTTAATAATTTTGGGTGTAAAAAATTTCAAACTAAAACTACTAAAGCAAAAACAAGAACTTAGCTCTCTTTTAATTTTTTCTATCTTTGGTTTATTGATAACTCAATATGGTTATTTTAAAGCTATTTATTATACCGATGCAGGAACTGCCACAATGATACAATACAACGCACCATTAATCATAATGCTTTTTATGTGTTTTAAAAATAAAATTTTTCCTAAAAAAATAGAGCTAATCGCTTTGTTTTTAATACTTTTTGCCTTATTTTTACTTATAACAAATGGGGATATTAATACATTAAAACTTGATATAAGAGGTGTTATTTGGGCTTTTTTTGGAGCTCTTGGAGTAGCGTTTTATTCTTTGAGTGCTAGGCTTATCATAGCAAAATATGGCTTATTTTTAATCATGGGTTTAGCTAGTTTATTTGCTTCTTTTTTGCTTTTTGTATTGTTACAAGGAAATATCCCAAAACATGATTTTTCTTTAAATTCCTTTTTGGCTATGAGTGGGATTGTATTTATAGGCACAATAGGGGCTTTTTGTTTATATTTAAAAGGAGTTGAATTAATAGGAGCTTTTAAAGCTAGTATGATAGCTTGTATAGAACCTGTGGCTGCTGCTTTTATGAGTTTTTTATTTTTAGGAACTATTTATAGCGTGATTGATCTTTTTGCTTTTGCTTTGATCATTCTTAGTGTGTTTTTAAATGCCAAAAAACACTAAGAATAAGTGATTAAAAAATACTAGATAAAACTATCTAGGTTCTATCGTGAAGTTTTTTGGCTACCTCTGCAGCTAATTTTAGCTTTTCATTATCAAAGTGCGTATAAATTCTTGAAGTATTTAAACTCGCATGCCCTAGTGCTTCTTGGACTAAAACTAAATCTTTTTGTTTTTTATAAAGCAGGGTAGCAAAGGTATGTCTTAGCATATGGGCTCCATTTTTTTGCTTGCGAATTCCTGCTTTAAATAAAATTTGTTCTACTATACGCGAAACATAAGCTTGGGTTAGGGCTTTGCCATTGCGATTGACAAATAAAAGTCCATCATAAGAAAGATAATTTACCTTTACATCTTTTAAAAGATGTTCTATAAGCTCTTTTTTAATCATCACAACGCGGTATTTATTACCTTTAGCTCTAATGCGTATAATATAAAGATCATTTTCTTCACTAATATCTTTTAATTTTATATTAATAGCTTCACTAACCCTAATTCCTGTAAAAATGATGATTTTAATAATCAAGCGATTGCGTATGGTATTACTTTTAAAATCTGTATTGTCAATAGCATCTAAAAATTTACTCACTTCATCTTCACTCATATACTCAGGTAGCTTAACTCCCTTAGAACCACTTACACCTGCCCAATTTTTAAGATTAATATCAAAAATGTGTGCCTTTTGATCTTCTTCATTTTGTTTATCTAAAAATGCAAAAAAATTAATCACAGCTATGCGGTAGTTTTTCTTACTCGCATCAGACAAAGAAGCACTAATACTTGCTAAAATTTCTACTAAAAGCTCTTCATCGATTTGTTTTAGTGAATAAAGCTTATAAAATAACAAATACTCATAAAGTTTTTTCAAAGGATTAAAATATGTATTTACACCGCTAAGTCCTGCATTTCTTGCTTTTTTTACATAAGCATCAAGCTCTTGTATATTTTTAACACCCTTACTTAAAGCTAAATTTACTACAGCTAAAGCTTGGGGGTCTTTTAATTCTTTATTTGATAAAGAATTTAGTTTAAATTTCACATATCTACAAAGCCAAAATAAAAATGACTTTTCAAAATTTTCTTCACAATCTAGAGGATATTTCATCACTCATTCTCCAAAGCTTTCAAAGTAGCCATTTTTGCATGAATATATGCACTATCAAATAGCTTTTTAGAGCTTTCTTTTATAATCAAACCAAGTTCAGTACAACCCAAAATCACTCCTTGAACCTCCGGAAATTGAGCAATCAAATCACATAAATATCTTTTTGATTTTTCATTTATAATACCTTTGCAAAGTTCATTAAAAATAATGTCATTAAGCTTTAAAATATCATCATTTTTGGGAATAAAAACTTCAATCTTTGAGTTAATTAAAAGTTGTTTATAAAAATCTTCTTGCATAGTGTATTTTGTCCCCAATAACAATACTTTATCGATATTTTGCTCTTGAAGTTCTAAAAGCATAGCTTTGGCTATATGTAAGATAGGAATTTGAATGTTTTTTTGTATATTTTCATAACATTTATGCATAGTATTAGTGCAAATTAATATAAAATCAACTCCACTTTTTTGCAAAAGTAGGGCATGTTGGGTTAAAATTTCACTTGCTTTTTGCCAATCATTCTTTCGTTGACATTCTTCTATTTCTTCAAAATCAACGCTAGTTAAAACTATCTTGGCACTATGTAATTTTCCTAATTTTTCATTTGTAAATTTATTGATTATTTCATAATAACTAAGTGTGCTTTCATAACTCATTCCGCCTATTAAACCTATGGTTTTCAATTTTTTTCCTTTTAAAATTAATATAAAAATTATAAAAAAATCTTACTTAAAAAATATCAAGCTATAATTATAAAAACAAAATAGGGTGATGATATGTTTTTTAAGAAAAAAACCGCGCAAAAGCAAGTAAAACAAAACAATATTTCAAAACAAGATAATACTTTAAATAACGACTTTGCACAAGAAAAAAGACTTTACGAATTTAGAGAAAATATGAAAAAACTTAGCAAAAATGAAAATAGTGCTAAACTTTTAGCAAACAACTTTCAAGATTAATTCAAAAATCCAAATAAAATCAAAAACTCCACACAAGTTAAACTTTTGTATTAATTTCTTTTTTTACTCATCATTTTAACTTTTTTAGTCTATAAAAATATTTTAATTTAAACTTAATATATATGTAAAATTATATGATAAATAGTAAAATATTGAAATTATATATATTTTGTATTGAAAACTATAATTTTCAAACTTTTATATTTATCTGTTTATACATAAATAAAATATATTTAAAAATACCTATAATATAGTATTTTAAAGCATTTTATTTTTTGGATGAAAATAATTTATCCATAAAAAAATAAGTATAATTTTTTGAAAAATATTATAAGTTATTTTATGCAGCTATAAAAGACTAAAGATGTATATTTTTCATTTCAACTAAATTTTAGTTTATATTTTTGCTTAAATAAATTTGAAGTTTAAAAATGTAGATTAGTTATTTTCTTGACTTTTAGGATAATCAAAAAACACAACTTCCCCGCTGTGTTCTTTTATATCTTTAAATTCTTTTATATCAAATTGCATACATAAAATAGCAGAAGTTGGAAAGTTTTCTAAGTCTATATGAGCTAGATACTCACAAAGTTCTTGCAATAAAGGATTGTGCATAATTAGCACTACCCTACTCTCTTTTGATTCTTTTATAAAATTTAACACATCCTTTAAATTACCATCATAAAAGCTTTTTTCTATCTTGATATCTTTTTCTTTTAAAGAAAAGCTTTTACAGAGTTTTTGTGCTGTTTTTATACAGCGCTTAGCAGGACTTGAGATAATGCTTTGGGCTTTAAATTCTAAATCCTTAATCCTATAAATCATAGTTTTTAAATCATCTTTTCCACTAGAACTAAGTTCTCGTTGTAAATCTTGATCGTAATTTTCTTTTTGAGCTTTAGCATGACGAATAAAATAGATATATTTCATCTTATAACCTTAAATTTACCCAAAGCATATCCACATATAAAGCCAAAAATATGTGCATACCAAGCTATATTAACACCCATAAAAATAGGTACGAAACTCATTAACAATATAGCCACGATAAGTCCTTTGGTGGCGGTTTTATCCAAATATGCATAATATCCCATTAAAACGCATATAGCACCACTTGCACCCACTACATTTACAAAACTACCATCAAAACTTAAATACACATAAAAAGCACTAAGCAAAGAGCAAAGAATTCCACCGATTAAATAAAGCAGAGCAAATTTAAAACTTTTTAAGTATTTTTCAAGCATAGAACCAAATTGAAAAAGCACTATCATATTTAAAATCAAATGAGGCCAATTTCCATGCATAAATATTGAGCTTAAAATTTGCCAGTAAAATCCTTGAAAAAAAAATAAATTTAAACCCAAAATAGTATCTAAATTTAAAGAACCAAAATAAAGATAATTTACAAAAATAAATACAATAACATTAAAAGCGATTAAAAATGAAGCTACCATTGCCCTACTTTGTATTTTTGATAATTATAACAAAAAGCTATTTAAATTCTAGCTTACACATAAAATTCACATTAATAAGATACAATATCGTCAAAAATACAATAAGGTTAAAAATGAAAAAACTAGCTTTAGCTTTTTTGATTAGTTTAAATACTCTTAATGCTGGTATAGTCATAGCACCTGATTCTTTGCCGGTAAATATCAAACAATTTATTAAAGATTACTTTAATGCAGAGATTGGTCTAGTAGAACAAGATGGATATTCTTACGAAATTTATTTAAGTGATGGAAGTGAAATTGAGTTTTCACTCAATGGAGAATTTAAAGAAGCTGAAAATTTCAGATCTTTAAATTATGCTATTTTGCCTTTAGCAATACAAAATACCATTAAAAATACCTATCCAAATGCAGCGATTATTGAAATAGAAAGAAAAATTTCATATTACAAAATAGAACTTAATAATCAAATGAAACTTTATATTGATGATAATGGGACTATTTTAAGACAAAAATTTGACGATTAAAATTGTTTAAGATCAAATAAGCAAGTTTTAAATTTTCTTCTAAAAAGGCTTTAACCCTTATCAAAACTTATAAAAATTTCAATTGCTCCGGTAGAATAAGGAGCTTTATCATAGGCTCCGTATTGATTTTATCACCTTAAATATTGCTTTTACTTTGTTTGGACAAAATCAAAATTAGTACTACTCTTTGTCAAATTAGATAAACAAATATCAAATTTTTCCTAAAATATTTAGTATAAATGTATTTTCATTATAGGTATATAACTCACACATAAGCTAAAAATTTTTTAAATATTTACTCCTCTTGCACTCTTACTATCAGGCTTTTTGGTAGTTTAAAATATTCAATCCATTCTTGTTCTTTTTGTCTCATTTGTCCTTGATCTACCTCATGATCATATCCTTGTAAATGAAGCATAGCATGTATAAAAAGTAATGCCATCTCTTCTTCATTACTGTGTTTATACTCCATTGCTTTTTTACTTACTTCATCTAAATTTATCACAATGCTGCCAAGTAAATTTTCACAATTTTGCATCAAAGGAAAAGATAACACATCTGTAGTTTTATCTATACCTCTTTGACTAAAATTAATCTCACGCATAACTCTTTCATCTACCAAAACAAGCTCTACATTTTGATCGCTCATTTTCTGGGCTATTTTTTCAAGAAAAGAAATATCCATTTCTTCTTCATAAAAAATCATTATTATCCTTTTGATTTTATAATTTCAAATTATATCAAAATTAAGGAAAAGCATGAAAAAAGCTCTTTGTATTATAAGTGGTGGTATGGATAGTACTTTATGTGCATATTTAGCTAAAAAAGAAGGATATGAGATCATTGCTTTACATTTTGACTATAACCAACGCACCATGCTTAAAGAAAGGGAATGTTTTAATAAAATTTGTGAAAAACTTAACATAAAAACAAAATATATTTTAGATGTGTCATTTATAGCAAATATTGGAGGAAACTCATTAACAGATTTAAATTTAGAAATTCCCAAAGAAAAACTACATGAAAAAGAAGTCCCAAATACCTATGTTCCTTTTAGAAATGGTATTTTTTTATCTATCGCAGGTGCTATAGCTGAAAAGGAAAATTGTGAAAGTATTTTTATAGGAGTGGTACAAGAAGATAGCAGTGGTTATCCTGATTGTAGTGCGAAATTTATACAAAAATCCAATGAATTTATCAATGAAGGAACAACAAAAACTTGCAAAGTGCAAATAAAAACCCCATTAGTTCATCTAAGTAAAGGACAAATAGTTGAATTAGCCCTAAAAGAAAAGGTAGCCTTAGAATACACTTGGTCTTGCTATGAAAGAGAAGATAAAGCTTGTGGTAAATGTGATAGTTGTTTATTAAGACTAAAAGGCTTTAAAGAGGCTAATGTAAAAGATTTTATAGAATATGTTTAAAAATTTACTTTCATTTTATTTTAGTTTGTATAATTTGCTTTTTTAAACATTAAGGAGAAAACATGAAAAAAATATTATTTGGTTCATTTTTAGCTGCTTCGATTTTGGCAAGTAGTGCTTTGAGTAAAGAATTTAGCTTAGATAAAGCACACACAAATGTAGCTTTTAAAATCAAACATTTACAAATTAGCAATGTAAATGGAAATTTTAAAGATTATGATGCAGTAATTGATTTTGATAGTGCTAAATTTGAATTTAACAAACTTCAAGCAAATATAAAAGTTGCTTCTATAAACACAGAAAATAAAGCAAGAGATGCGCATTTACAACAAGATGATTTTTTTAAAGCAAAAACTCATCCAAACATTACTTTTACTATGAGTAAATATGAAAAAATCTCTAATGAAAAAGGTAAAATGTATGGCTCATTAAGCATTGCTGGAGTAAGCAAAGATGTTGTTTTAGATACTGAAATTGGCGGCGTTATTAAAACAGATAGTGGCAAAGAAAAAGCAGGTTTTACTCTACAAGGACAAATTAAAAGAAGTGATTTCAAATTTGCTCCTGATACTTCTAGCTTAACACTTAGCGATGAAGTACAAATTAGCATCGAAGCAGAAATCAACGAAAAATAATACTATAAAAGCATTTTACTTTTTGTAAAATGCTTTGATTTTTATTTAGCTACCCAACCTTCTTTTTTCCAAATTTTTTGAGCTTCTTTACTTTGTGTAAATTTGATGAATTCAGCTACTTTTGGATTTTTTAAACCTTTTTGCGTTGGAACTATTTCAGCCGCTCTGTAAATGATTGAATTTTTATCCGCTAAAATAAATTTATTTTCTTTCTCTCCAACTGCTTTAATCCAATGTGTCCAAATGATTAAAGCATCGATATTTTGATTATTTTTCCACTCATCAACCGCTGCTTTTGAATTTTTAGCATATACTTTAATGTTTTTTCTTAATTTTTCTAGGTTTTCAATTTTTCCTGTTTTTAAAGCCATATCCTCATATAAGCCAACCTGCCCTGCTCCATCAACCACCATAACATTAACACCATCTTTTAAAAGATCTTCAAATTTTTTAATTTTTTTTGGATTATTTGCTCTCACAATCATACCCGAGCCTCTAGCATTTAAAACCTGAACATCTTGTATTTTGATTTGTTTTGGCATTGCTTTAACAAAACCATCCATCATAGAAGTATTACCTGAATAAATAATATCAGCATCTGTTTTTGCTTTTTTTATCCATTTAGGTGTTGGTCCTGCATTAATAATAACTTTTTCTCCATGTTTTTCTTCAAATTGCTTAGCAAGCTCTTTCAAAACAGGAGCAGGACCACCTGGACCATAAACTAAAATTTCAGCATTTAATGCAGCTGCAGCAAATAAACTTAAAAATAAAAATTTTTTCATATTTTTTCCTTAAATTAATAAAATAAAATCGTAAATATATCTTTTTAAAGTTGATATTTTTTTAATCAAATAAACTAATTTTTTTCTCTCGTGCTAAAAAATACTCCAAAAACTCTTCTTCGCTTTCTTTGATTAGGCAATATTTAAAATCAAAAAAATTCTTTAATTCACTCAAATTTATATAAGAAAAATCACAAAATAATGAATTTTTTAATGCTATTTTGAAATCTTTAACGCCTTGGAGCTTTTGGCATATAAATTCAAAATCTTTTTCGTTTTCCACAAGTAAAATTACTCTAGAACTTCCACCAAAAGCACAAATTTCATTTTTTGAGTTTAAAAAATATGCCTTAAAAAGATCTAACTTTTTTTCATTAAAATTAAAAGATAGATTTTGCTTTTCAGCAAAATCAATAAATCTAGCAAAAATATCTGCATAAAAAAATGCAAATTTTAAATCTTTAAAATACAAATTTTTACAAAGCAAACTTGTTTGAAATAAAGATTTAGAGCCTAAAATTTCGTATTTACATGCTTTTAAAGTATGAAAATTTGATTTAAGTTTTAAAATAAATTTTTCATCATCAGAGCAAAAGAAAGTTTTTTCTTTTGAATTTTTCAAAAGATCAAAATCTAATAAAATATTTGAGTTTAAGACTTTAAAATTAAATGCCTTTGCAAATTTTAATTCTACATGATTGCAATATATAAATTCATAAGATTTTTCTTCACTTAAAAATCTAAAAAGTCTAAAAATAGTTGCTTCTAAATCATCAACTTGAAGATAAAACACATCTTTATCTTCAAGTTTTAATCTTTCCTCACTTACTATAACATAAGCACCAAGTTTTATAGCAAAGCTTGCTTGTTCATTATTTTTAGCAAAAAAAACACTTGCTTGTTTGACTTTGTTTAAATCTATACTAAAATCATAAACACTAGAAGTTGCTCCATAATTTAAAACTCGAGCATTAATAAGTTCGATAAAGTTAGAAATATTCATCTAGCCTATTAAAGCTCCATTTTCGATAAAACCTTGCGGGCTTATCAAAACTAATTTTTCATCTTTTTGAGCACTTAAAATCATACCTTGGCTTTCATGACCAAAAATTTTAGCTTTTTTTAGATTTGTAATTACGCAAACTTGCTTGCCTATTAACTCACTAGCTTTATAAAATTTAGCAATACCTGAAAGCACTTGTCTTAGTTCGCCATTTTCAAGTTCAAGTTGAAATTTTAAAAGCTTTTCACTGCCTTCTATATTCTGACAATCTTTTACTAATGCTACTTTGATTTCGATTTTTTTAAAATCATCTATTTTAATTTGAGCTAAATTTGACTTCTCTTCTAATTTTTCTTCTTTTTTGTTTTCTTGGGTTAATTCAACTTTTGGAAACAAAGCTTCACATGCACTTGATTTTAAATCACATAATTGATTATTTAAAATTAGTTTTTGATAATTTTCGCTTGATATTTCAAAATTTAAAGCCTTTGCAATTTTTAATGCTGTCTTTGGCATAGCAGCTGAAAGTAAAATAGTTGCTTTTGTTAAAATATTAGCACATAAAGCCACTAAAGCATTAGCTTTTTGCGTTTGATTATTTTTAATCAAATTCCAAGGCTCATATTTACTAATACTTAAGTTTGCTAAAGATAAAGCCTTGAAAAGTTCCTCTAAATAGCGATTTGGCTGGATATTTTCCAAAGCATTGATTGCATTATCTAAATACTCTTTGCATTCATTTAATTCTTGATTAAAATACAAATTCACATCTTTACACTCAATAATATTTTGAGAATACTTAGCACTCATACCGATAATTCTATTTAATAAATTTCCAAGCTCATTGCTCAATTCTGCATTGATTCTAGTGATTAATGCTTTTTGCGAAAAATCCCCATCATTACCAAAAGGAACTTCTCTGAGTAAAAAATATCTAAAAGCTTCTAAACCAAAAGTATCTGCTACTTCTTTAGGCGCTACAACATTGCCTTTAGATTTGCTCATTTTTTCACCATCTTTAGTCCACCAACCATGTGCTGCTATAAATTTAGGTAAAGGAAGTTCTAAACTCATCAAAAACGCAGGCCAATACACTGCATGAAAACGCAAAATATCTTTGCCTACAAAGTGTATATGAGCAGGCCAAAGATCCATATTTTTATCATCAAGTCCATAGCCCAAAGCACTCACATAATTCATCAAAGCATCAAGCCAAACATACACCACATGTTTTTCATCATTTAGTTCTTTTGGAAGCTTTATACCCCATTCAAAACTCGTTCTTGTAATGGAAAGATCTTTTAAGCCACCTTCTACAAAATAAATCAACTCATTAGCCTTATTTTTAGGTAAAATCGGCTCTTTTTCTTTGTACCATTTAAGAATTTGATCTTGATATTTAGAAAGCTTGAAAAAATAACTTTCTTCTTTTAAAAGCTGTGTTTTCTTACCACAATCTGGACAATGACACTCATTTATAAGTTGAGTTTGAGTAAAATAACTCTCACAAGAAACACAATAAAAGCCTTCATAAGTTCCTTTGTAAATATCACCTTTATCATACATTTTTTTAAATGCTTTTTGAACGCTTAATTTATGATTTTCATCCGTAGTTCTAATGAAATAATCATAAGAAATTTCAAACTCATCCCAAAGTTTTTTAAACTTAGCACTAATTTCATCTGCATATTCTTTAGGGGTAAAATTTCTAACGCTAGCAGCTTGCTCTATTTTTTGACCATGTTCATCTGTGCCTGTTAAAAAGAATGTTTTTTCTCCTTGCAAGCGATAAAATCTAGCCAAAGTATCTGCTATAATCGTAGTGTAAGCATGACCTATGTGTGCCACATCATTTACATAATATATCGGAGTAGTAATATAACGCATTTTAAACCTTTAATTAAAAATCAAATCCACCTTCTTTACCTTTAGACATACTCTTATAAACTGCATCAATATACTCTTTTCTTAAAGAGCATTCAAAAATCATAGAGCAAGGTAAACAAGATTTTAAGTTTTTATCGTTTTGACAAGTTTGAAGTTCATTTTTTTTAACTTCCAAAGCTAGTTCAAATTCATCTTTAACTTCAGCCATTAAAGCCCTTTATAAGCTTGTTTTAATTTTTCAATTTCATATTTTGAACCCAAAAAACATGGCGTACTTGCATGGATTTTTTCAAATTCTAAATCAAGTAAAGAATCATTTTCTCCATTAGTAGAAAACCCTCCTGCTTTTTCAAAAATAAAAGCAAAAGGAAATACCTCAAAATATGCTCTTAATTTTCCATTTGGCGCATCACTTGTTGCAGGATATGAAAATAATCCTCCACCTTTGAGTAAAATTTGGTGTAAATCGCTCACCATAGCACCAGAATATCTCAAGCGATAACCCTCATCAAATAAAGCTTTTATAAAGGCTCTATGAGTATTTGACCAATTTTTTTGTGTCCCACCGCTTGCATTTAATTTGCCTTGTTCATTTAATTTTAAATCCTTAACAAAAACAAATTCATCTTTTTCGTTTAATCTATAAAGCTTAGGAGTGTCTATACACACTATAAGCTCTAAACGCACGCCATAAATAGCATAAACTGCTGCTTTTAGATTTTTTGCACTAGCCTTTTGCTCATAAATAGCAAAAATAGAACCTATAGCAAAATTCACATCTACTAAAGAAGAACCATCTAAAGGATCATAAGCAACAACATATTTTTCATTTTCATTGATTAGCAATTGCTCTTGTTTTTCCTCGCTAATTAAGCTTTTTAAACCTTTGCTTTGCTTTAAAATTCTAGTGATAATCTCATCGCTTTTCACATCAAGTTTTAATTGATTATCTCCTGTGGCATTTTGAGAAGTGGTATAATCAAAATCTTTTAAATATCTAAGTTCTTTTGAAATTTCAATCACTGCTTTTTGTATATCGTCAATTAATTCTTGCATATTTTACCTCTATACTTTTTTTGAATTTTTTAATATAAAATCACAAATACTTTCCAAATCATCCAAATAAAGCCAAGTTAAATTTTTATTTTCAATTTTCTCATAGCTTGCAATAGCCTTAGAATAAGCAAAATAGCTCTCATCTACTTCTTTACAAAAAACGCTAATTCTTGGCATATCTAAGGTTTTTAAGCCCTCTATAAATAAAAAATCAAATTCTCCTAGTTTAGAAATAGCTTCATCTAAAGTACTTGGAGAATGTGTAAATAAAGTTGTCCTTGTAGGACTTAAAACCATTACATCAGCACCACTTTGAAAAAATTTAAAACTATCTTTTTTTGCTATATCAAAGCTTGCTTTATCCTTTGGATCATGTTTTATAATGCATACTTTATAATTTTGTTCCATAAAATACTTAGCAACTTGAGTAATCAAAGTCGTTTTACCTGAATTGGAAGGCCCGCTAAAAGCCATTGCTAATCTTTTCATAACTTCCTTAAATCAAATAAAATAAATGAAATTATATCTTTTTAAAAGTTAAAAGCTTATAATTATAAAAAAATTAGGAACAAAAATATGAAAAAAGTTTATATGATTATTTTTTTAACACTTATTTTTACCGCATGCTCTAATAAAACCCAAGAGCAAAGTGAAATTAATTTAAAAAGTCAAACTCTAATGTATGCACAAAAAATTAATTTTAATTATAAAGATAATAGAGTAGTTGCTTTATTGAGCTATTTAAACCCTGTATTAGATGAAAAAAGTCAAAAAGAAGTTTTTGTACTTAGTTTTTTGCCAAATATCAACATCAAACAAGAGCAAATTTCAATACTCATAGATGGAGAAAAAACTAACATAAAAACCTTAGATCAAAATGATGAATTATTTAAATATATCATTAAGAGTGATTATGCAAGTTATTATAAAATCACTCTTAATGAATTAGTGCAAAAACCTATTTTAAAACTTGATTTGTGTTTTGAGAATCAGTGTTTTGAGCTAAAGTTTCAAAAAATTTCGAAATCGGTGTATTATCGTTCAGAAGATGCAAATAAACAACATAATTAGCTAAAACTTTCTTAGCATATACCCTGCTTTCTGCATAAGGAACAAGCTCCATTGATAAAAATGGCTCATATTTTCCCGCTCTAAACATATCTTCTCTTTTGAGCATTCTAGTGGTAAATCCTATACCTCCATTATAAGCATAAGCCACAAAAACCGGGGAATTAAGTTTAGATTCTAAATAATCTAAATGATGATTTGCAAAAGTATAAGCTGTTTTTGGTTCAAAAAGCATGTCTTGATCAAAATTTGGAATTTGCAGTTCTTTATTGCCTATATGATTAGCTAAAAATGGGATAAATTGCATAATACCCAAAGCATAAGAAGTTGAAATGGCTGTTGGTATAAAACGACTTTCTTGTCTAGCTAAAGCTAAAATCATAGCTTTTCTTTGCGTAGAATAATCTTTTAAATATTCAAAATAAGGCATAATAAAATAATGTTTTTTAAAACCTTCGGCCCTTTCTTTAATATAGGCATAAATAGCGATATTTTCCTTGGTATAAAAATCTTTTGCAAGTTTTTCTAGCTCATTAGGAGTACCTTTTGCAATTTCTTTTGCGAGCTTTTGCCAAGCAAAAGGATCTTTCATATCAAAATTATTTTTTTGTTTTTTTGGCTTTAATTCTTCTATTTTAGGTAATGGTAAGCCTTTTAACTCTCTTGCATAAAGACTATAAATATTTAAAGAATCACTTTGAGCAAGCTCATCAATGTACTTTTTATCTTGAGTGATCAAATATAGCCAAAAATTTGCATTATCTGCTAAAGGTTTGCTTTTAAAAGTATCTTTTGCTACTTGAAAAAATTCCAATGCTTTTTTATCGTCATTTTCTAAAATAGCATTTACACCTAGATAAAAAGCATTATCTTGAAAAGTTAAATTTGCATCTACATTGACTAGAGATTTTCTTATCAATGGACTTTTTTTCTTAATGATAATTTCTTTTACAAAATTTGTAAATTCTTTTTCTTTAGCTAATTCATTTACAAAATCTTTTTCTAAGAAAAAATCTTTTTTATCTTTTAAGAAATTATAGATTTTATAAAAATTAGCACTATCATAATTTAAAACCGCATAACTTAGAGGATCTTTAGCATCAAAAGCTTCTAAAAGTTTTGTTAAATTTGGATTATCCTGTGGGATATTTTTTTTCATCTCATTACGCACTGAAGCATTAAGATCTTGTATAAAAGTTAAACTATTTAATCTTATAAGCTGACAAGTAGCATTAGCATCTAAGATATTTTGCGTATTAAATTTATAACAAGCTTCATATTCTTTATTATACCCCAAAGGCGGAATAATGGCTTCAATGGCATTTTTAATACGCCCTGCATAACGATAAATATGTTCTTTTAAACCTTCAACTTCTTCTTTTTTAAATTCATTTTTTTCTAATAAACGATATAAATAATAATCCTTAGCTAAAGAATTTGGTCTTTGCTCTAATTCTTTATAAGAATACATTGCACTATTTGCAAAAACAACTCCAGCTAAAAGTAACACTACACTTTTTTTCAACACTTATAAACTTCCTAAAATTAAATTTGATAAAAATATTTGGATAAATTTTAATCCTAAAATAATAATCAAAGGTGCTAAATCAATACTCCCTATAGTAGTAGGAATAAACCTTCTTACAAAAGCATAAGCAGGATTAGTTAAACGATATAAAATTTGCACTATAGGATTATATGGATCAGGCCTTACCCAAGAAATCAATGCTGCAATGATTATAATCCATACATAAATTTCAATAACTAAAGAAAAAATTTGCACCAAAGATACAATCAAACTTGTTCCAACTCCCATTTTACTCCTTTATAATTTCTTTAACAAAAGGCTTGATTAGAGTATAAATTTCACTCATTTCAGGTCCGTGAGTAACTCCTGTTAATACCAAACGCAAAGGCATAAAGAAATTTTTACCTTTTAAATTTGTTTTTTCCATCAAAATCTTTTTAAACTCATCATATTCTTGAGGTAAATCTAAATCTTTTAAAACTTCTTTAATCAACTTACGTTCTTTTTCAAATTCATTATAATTTTTAACTGCAAAAATTGCTTGTATTTTTTCTCTTATCTCATTTAGCGTGCTAGCTTCTTGAGTATAAAATTTTGCAAGCTCAGCTACATCCTTACCTAAATTTAATAAAGAATTTAATTTATCATTATCAAGCATTTTTATATGCTCACGGTTAATTTGCATTAAACGCTTAGTATCAAATCTTGCAGGAGATTTTGAAACTTTTTTCAAATCAAACCATTCTATGGCTTCTTCTAAAGTAAAAATCTCTTTTGGAGTTTTATTACCTAAAAGTATTAAATAATTTGCAATAGCACTTGCTAAATATCCATTATCAAGCATCCATTTTACACTAGAATGAGCCTCTCTTTTGCTCATTTTAACACCTTCTTCATTTAAAATGATAGACAAATGTGCATAAGTCATGCTTTTATCATAACCCAAACTTGCTCTAATATGTTCTTGCTTAGGAGTATTTGAAACATGATCTTCGCCCCTTATAATACAAGTAACACCTTCTAGCATATCATCAACTGCACAAGCAAAATTATAAGTTGGGGTTTTATCAGCCCTCATAATTACAAAACTATCAATATCTTCAGGATTAAAACTAATCTCACCTTTAATATAGTCTATAAATTTCATTTGCGATTGAGGTTTTTTAAGACGGATTACGAAAGGTTTTTCACAATTTAATACATCAATATCTGCAAGTTTTTCACAAGTACCATCGTATCTATATGCTTGATTTTTACTTTTAGCTAGTTCTTTTTTATGAGCTAATTCATCCTCAGTACAAAAACAAGCAAAAGCTTTTTTTTCACTTACTAGCTTTAAAGCCATTTGACGATGAAATTTCAAATTCTCACTTTGCACATAATAATGCTGCCAAGTTATACCAAATTCTTTTAAAATAGCTTTTATTTCTTCTTCTTTTCCAGCTATATTTCTAGCATTATCCGTATCTTCAATACGCAAAATAAAATCAGAATTTTCTTGTCTTGCTTTAATATAATTAAATAAAGCTGCTCTTAAATTTCCAATATGCATATCTCCAGTAGGCGATGGTGCAAACCTATACATTATTTATCCTTTTAAAAAACTTTTTTATCATTATACAATTAAATACTTGCTATTTCTTTTAAGTTCACACAAAATTCACTCAATAGCAATATGATTTCATAAATAATTCAACATAAAGGATAAAAAATGAAATTAAAAATAGCTTTAGCAACATTAGTTACTGCAGGTTTTGTTTTTGCACAAGATATGATTGTAGGAGTTAATGCTTTACCAGCAAATTCTAAAAATTTCATACAAAAACATTTTACAGGTTCAAATATTGCTTTAGTTAAACAAGATATTGATAGCTTTGATGTTTATTTAGACAATGGAACTGAGCTTGAGTTTTTTATCAATGGAGATTGGAAAGAAATCGATGCAAAATACAGACCAATTGATACTTCTTTTTTAAGTCCAAATGTTTTAGCAACGATTAAAAAAATGCACCCAAATGCAAGTATAATTAAAGTTGAAAAAGAAATTCAAGGTTATAAATTCAAACTTAATAATATGATGGAAATTTATACTGATGTAAATGGAAATTTCTTGGGACAAAAATTTGATGATTAGAATTTAAGCTAAGCTTTTTTGCTTAGCTTTTATAAGAATTTAGAGCAAGCTCTTGTATATTATAATTAGCAATTCTCTTGTAAGAGAAGCCTTTTTTCTCTAAAAAATCAAGTAAAATTTTCTCCATTTTTTCTAAAGCATTTAAGACTTCTTTTGAAAGTTCAAAACTCAATGGCTCTATACGCTTTGGCACGCAAGCTAAAATTTGAGTTTTAGGTAAATCTCCCATAAGTTCCATGTATTGTAAAGTTTGAAGCATTTCAACCTCATGCGCACTACCACTCCAATTAACTTTTTTTGGCATTGCATCATAAGGAAAGAAAAAAATATCTCCAATCTTAGCATCATCTGCTGCAATACAATCAATCACAATCATTTCATCATATTCGGCTATAATATAGCTAAGTTGTAAAGCCAAAGTTCCACCATCTACAAAACTCACCGAGTCTTTTTCATGATAAAACTTATAATTTTTTTCTAAAAGTTTGCAAAGATGAACGCCTAAGCCCTCATCTGCAAACATAATATTACCAATACCTAAAACTAGAAGTTTCAACGATTTTCTCTTACAAATTTATAACCGCTAAAGATAGCATCTAAAGCACCATCTTTACCTTTAACTGAGTTAAATACAGCCATATAAATATGCACTGGAACAAAAATCAACACAACCCACATTAAAATTCTATGATAGGTTCTAACATCAGCCAATCCACCTAACATTACCTCAATAGGTCTTAAAATATTATATAAAAATCCACCCAAGCCTTCATGATATACATGCATATAAAGGATTAGACCTGTTAAAATAAGCCCAAACATAACAAGATAAAAGAAAAGGTAAGTTACAAATTGCAAAGGATTATATACACCTTGTAAATGCGGGTGCTTTCCTAAGAAAATGTAAAATTTAATTTGCTCTATCCATAATTTTACATTAAAAATATCTTTTATACTCTTTCTCTCACCATCACTTTTTGAATCAAAAAAGAACAAATATGTTTTAAAAATCACACAAGCTATTAAGATAAAACCAAAAATTTGGTGCACCATGCGATATTTTGCCTGCATAAATAAAGTCGGTTCAGATGAAATAGATGGAGATTGAAATACATAAGAAATATAATACCCAGTCCCCACTAAAATCACGATTGCAACCGCTCTTAACCAATGTGTAAAACGAAGACCGATACTAAATTCGTATTCAGCCTTTCTGTTTGATTTTAAGGAATGTTTAGAATCCATACTAAAGTCCTTTCCTTATAAATTTACATTAACTTTATACTCGCTAAGATTATTACCTTTAGTATCCATTACATGCACAGCACATGCTATACAAGGATCATAAGAATGAATAGCTCTTATTACTTCTAAAGGCTGTTTAACATCAGCTAGTTTCATACCAATAAGACATTGTTCATAGCTACCACCTACTCCATTTGCATCTTTTGGACTTGCATTCCAAGTAGAAGGAACTACTGCTTGCCAATTTTCAATTACACCATTTTTAATCCTACACCAATGGCTTAACGCACCACGAGGTGCACTTCCCATAAATCTACCTTTGTATTCTTTGTTTTTATCAATTACATAAGTAGTACAAGTGCTTTCATCTGTTTTTAAATTTTCAACCAAAGAATTAAATGCTTTCAAGCCATGATCAGCAATAATTTTAGCTTCAATTGCTCTAGCGCCTGTTCTTCCTAAAGTGCTCATAAGTGCTTGAACTGGTAAATTCGTAGATTTTAAGAATGAATCAACTGCTTCTACTACAATTTTATTACCCTTAGCATAATTTACTAAAATATTTGCTAATGGCCCAACTTGCATAGGCGAATTTTCATATCTTGGAGCTTTAATCCAGCTATATTTGCCTTTAATATCAAATACCTTACTATGAACCATATTACCTTTATCATCAATGCTTTCACCATCAATTAAGCCTGTATAGTTTGGATTAGTTTTACCATCATAAGGATGTAAAGCTTCATTGTCTGCATACCATGATCTTGTAGCCTCTTCAGTGATTTTAGCTTCATCTACTTCTTCAACCTTACTCAAATCACCATTTCTAATAATACCACCTTCAAACAACCATTCATCACTTGAAATTTGGAATTCTCTCTCAGTATAGAAGTTATTTACCCCTACATCATTTAATACACTTGCTTCTTTAGAGTAAGCTTTAGCTGCCATGATTAAATCCGGATAATAAGCACGATTAATAAAATCAGCTACTTCTTGGAATTTAGTCATATATTCAGCCATTCTTGATGGGTTTAAAAGATCCATAACACAAGTTACACCACCTACTGTTAAACTTTGTGGATGAGGATTTTTAGCACCAAAAATCGCCATAGCTTGAGCTATTGTTCTTTGAATTCTTAAACATTCTAAATAATGCGAAAGTGCAATAAGGTTTTGCTCAGGAGTAAAGCGATAAGTTGCGTGTCCATAATAAGCATTTGCAAATGGTCCAAGATTTCCTTTATCTACAAAGATTTTTAGTCTTTGCTGAACTTCTAAAAGCTTATCTGCACCTGTTGCATAAGGCATATCAGTATATTTAAATGCTTCATCACTTGCTTTTTTTACATCAGCACTTAAAGCACTTACAACATCAACAAAATCAAGACCATGAAGTTGATAAAAATGTACAGGATGATCATGCATGTATAAAGCTGCATTCATTAAAGTTCTAGTTAAAACTGCATTTAGTGGCGGAGTAATACCTAAAGCATTTTCTACTGCGATAATCCCTGCTCTATAATGTGAAAAAGTACAAACACCACAAATTCTTTGAGTTAAAAAGCCTGCATCTCTTGGATCACGACCTTTTACAATAGTTTCAATCCCTCTCCATAAAGTCGATCCTGAATATGCTTCTTTAATGACATTATTTTCATCAACCACTACTTCAACTCTTAAATGTCCTTCTATTCTAGTAAGTGGATCTATAATAATTCTTTTTGACATTTTTAATCCTTATTTTTTTCTAATGAAGCAATTACAGCATGCGCAGCAACAGCTACGCCTGTTACACAAAGCACACCTATACCAATTTTATCTGAAATGCTATCAGCACCCAAGCCATAAACAGTATCAAATAATCTTCCTGCTATCACTTCTTCAAAAGGTCCCATAGTATCCCAAAAATCAGGTTCAGAACAGCCTATACAACCATGTCCTGCTTGGATTGGCCATGAAGTATGTTGATTAAATCTCTCTCTTGAGCAATTATTAAAAGTATAAGGGCCTTTACAACCTACTTTATAAAGACAATATCCTTTTTTTGCTCCCTCATCACCAAATTGTTGCACAAATTCACCCGCATCAAAGCGTCCTCTTCTTTCACAAAGATCATGAATTCTTAACCCATAAGCCCATTTTGGTCTATTGTAGACATCAAGTGCTGGCAATGTTTGATACAATATGTAATGAATCACATTACCTATAATATTTTTTTCACTTGGAGGACAACCTGGTACATTGATAACTGTTTTATTTGTTACTTTACTTAAGCTTACAGCATTACTTGGATTAGGTCTAGCAGCTTGGATACCACCAAAAGCTGAACAAGTACCTATAGCAAAAATAGCTAAAGCATCATTACAGGCTTGTTCTGCTAATTGTCTTCCTGTTTTTCCATGTGGTCCTATAGTTAAAAAGTTTTCTGTAGCACCTGTTGGTATACCACCTTCTACCATTAAGATATATCTACCTTTGTATTTTTCCATAGCAGCTTCAAGATTATGTTCAGCTTGCCAACCTGCAGCACCCATTATAGTTTCATGATATTCTAAAGAAATATGATCAAAAATCAAACTATCAATAGTAGGAGCATCACTTCTTAACAAACTTTCAGAACATCCTGTACATTCAGCCATATGAAGCCAAATCACTGGAAGTCTATCACTAAGCTCAGCAGCTCTTGCAACTACTGGAGTAAAGCTAGCAGGTAATGCTAAAAATGCAGTCATAGCACTAGCCCATTTCATAAAATCTCTTCTTGAAAAACCTGATTGCTCTAAGGCTTTAGAGATAGAAATCTCATTTTTCAAAAGAGGAAGTTTTTCTAATGCGTCTAAACGGCGATTAAAAATATCTAAATCACTCATTTGTTGTTCCTTAAATTATAGAAATATCATTAAAGATTTTAAAATATTTATTGTTAAGAATAGATAAAAAATGATAATTTTTTAATCAAATATACGAAGTATTTACAATTTAGTATTATTAAGATAATTTTACTCTAAATAAGCAAGTATTACACTTGCTTATTGTTTAACAATGATGATTTCATCATCTTTAGAATCTATAACAATCTCATCGTTTTCATGTAATTGATCAGATAATATCATATCACTTAATTTATCTTCTACCATATCATACAAAGCTCTTTTTAATGGTCTTGCACCAAAATCCACATCAAAACCAACTTTTGCTATTAAACTAGCAGCATTATCACTCAAGCTTGCTTTAATACCCCTATTTTCAAGACTTTTTTGCAAGGTATTAAAAAGTAATTTAACTATTTTTTTAGCTTCACTTTCTCCCAAAGGGTTAAAAGTGATAATATCATCTAAACGATTTAAAAACTCCGGTCTAAAAAAGTTTCTAAGAGCTTCTTTAATAGCTTTTTCTTTTTCTTCGCCCTTTAACTCCATAATAAAATTTGCACCTATATTAGAAGTTAAGATAATGATAGTATTAGTAAAATCAATCGTTACGCCTTTACTATCTGTAGCCCTACCATCATCTAAAATTCCCAAAAGTATATTAAATACATCTTTATGGGCTTTTTCTACTTCATCAAATAAAATCACACTATAAGGCTTTCTTCTAACAGCTTCAGTTAATTCCCCACCTTCTTCATGCCCTATATATCCTGGAGGTGCACCTAAAAGTCTTGATACACTGTGTTTTTCCATAAATTCACTCATATCAAAACGCACCATAGCTTTTTCATCATCAAATAAAAATTTAGCCAAAGCCTTCGCACTTTCTGTTTTACCTACTCCAGTTGGCCCTAAAAATAAAAAGCTTCCTATAGGCTTAGTTGCTTGATTTAACCCTGCTTTGTTACGCTTAATAGCTTTAGCTAAAGCACTCAAAGCCTCATCTTGCCCTATGACGCTTTCTTGTAAATACTCTTGAATATGTAAATATTTTTGTTTTTCAGAAGTGAGCATTTTTTGCACACTAATGCCTGTCCATTTACTTAAAATACCAGCTACTAAATCCTCATCTACTTGATTTTTAAGCAAAACTCCTTCTTGGGTCATTTGTTTCCATTTTTCTTCTAAATTTAAAACCTCTTTTTCACACTCTAAAATTTTGCCATATTCTATTTCAGCAGCCTTTTGGAAATCTCCTTTATTTTTAGCCAAAATAGCTTCATTTTTTAAAGTATCGATTTCTTTTTTCTTTGCACTTATGCCATTAAATACTGCTTTTTCATTTTCAAATTTAGCATTAAGTTTGATTTGCTCTTCTTTTAAATTTGCTAATTCTTTTTTAATCTCTTCCAATCTTTTTTCATTAGCTTCATTTTCTTCCATTTTTAAAGCTTCATTTTCTACTTCCAAACTTTCAATTTGCTTTCTAACCTTTCTTAAAGAATTTGGCTCACTTTCTATTTGCATTTTTAATTCCGCTGCAGCCTCATCAATTAAATCAATCGCTTTATCAGGTAAAAATCTATTAGCTATATAACGCTTAGATAGCTTTGCAGCTGCCACTAAAGCACTATCATTGATAGTTACATTATGATGAATTTCTAATTTTTCTTTTATACCTCTAAGCATAGCCAAAGCTTCATTTACACTAGGTTCGGCTACATTTACAGGCTGAAATCTTCTTTGTAAAGCTGCATCTTTTTCAAAATATTTTCTATATTCTTTTAAGGTTGTAGCACCTATAGTATGGAGTTCACCTCTTGCTAAAGCAGGTTTTAAAATATTTGCTGCATCCATGCTCCCTTCATTTGCACCTGCACCTACAATGGTGTGAATTTCATCTATAAATAAAATTACATTCTTATGTTTTATTACTTCATTTACAACTGCTTTTAATCTATCTTCAAATTCACCTCTGTATTTTGCCCCTGCTATTAAAGCACTCATATCTAAAGCTATAACTTTTTTATTTTGCAACGAAGTAGGAACATCTTTTTTTACTATCCTTTGTGCTAAAGCTTCCACCACAGCAGTTTTTCCCACCCCTGGCTCACCTAATAAAATAGGATTATTTTTAGTTTTTCTGATTAAAATTTGCATTAATCTTTGAATTTCTTCTTCCCTACCTATAACAGGATCAAGCTCATTGTTTTTAGCTTTCATAGTCAAATCAATACCAAATTTAGACAAAGAATCAAGTGTTTCATCACTTGTTTTGGTTTCTATTTTAGCTCCTGCTCTAATAAATTCCAATTCTTTTTTAAACTCATTTAAATCTACAAATTTAGACAAAAGTTCTTTAATAACCCCGCTAGCACTTTCTGAAACAAGCCACATATCCACAGCTAAATAACTATCTTTATTTTCTAAAGCCAAGCCTTTTGCTTTTTCTAAAGAATTAATAAATTCATTTGAAAATTTAATATTGTCTTTATTTACATTTGAGCTAGTAGGAAAAGATGAAATTTTACTTTTTACTTCTAACTCAAATGCCTCTTTAGAAACATTTAATTTATTAAAAACTTGATTAAGCAAACTAGAGCTATCAACACTTAAAGCCCATAATAAATGCAAAGGTTTTATTTCACTATTCTTAGAATGAATGGCCAAAGAAATTGCACTTTCTATATTTGAAAGCATAGAATCTGTTAAAAAATCTTGTATATTTGCCATTTTTACTCCTTTTTACTTTTATATGAAGTGTATTATATAACTTTAGTCTATTATTGTCAAGTTTATTTAGTTATATTTATAAATAATTTTTTATATATATACACTAATATCATAAAAATATTTACTTTATTTACGATTTTTTAAGCAAAAATAACTAAAATTAGATAATTATTTTATGAATTCATATTTATTTTGGAGTTTTTCCTTTGAAGACAAAAAGAAATCTTATTATCGCAGCTAGCATTTGTAGTTTAATAACCGCTTCTTTTATTTTTACTAACTTGCAAGCTAAAAATCCCGCTCCTAGCGAAGCAGAAAAAAAAATAGAAGCTTTATCTAAACTTACAAGAACTATGTCTATCATAGAACAATATTATGTTGATGATGTTAATTATACAGATTTGGTTGATAAATCCATAGCAGGTTTGCTTACAAATTTAGATGCCCACTCTTCCTTCTTAGATGAAAAAGGTTATAAAGAACTTAAAGAACAAACTAATGGGGAATTTGGTGGACTTGGCTTTACTATTACCCAAAAAGATGGAGCAATTAGTGTTGTAGCTCCTATAGAAGGAAGTCCAGCGGATAAAGCAGGTATTAAAACTGATGATATTATCTTAAGAATCAATAATGAATCGACTTTAGGTATGACTTTAAATGAAGCTGTTTCTAAAATGCGTGGAGAGCCCAAAACAAAGGTTACTCTAACTATTTATAGAAAAGGCGATGCAAAGCCATTTGATGTAAATTTAAAAAGAGATATCATAAAAGTAGATAGTGTTTATACAAAATTAATTGAAAATGAAAATTTACTTTATTTAAGAGTGACTAATTTTGATAAAAATGTTGTAGATGAAGCTAGTAAAGCAATCAAAAAACATTCTAATACAAAAGGAATTATACTAGATCTTAGAACCAATCCAGGCGGTATTTTAAATCAAGCAGTTGGTTTAGTAAATCTTTTTGTAGATAAAGGAGTAATCGTTTCACAAAAAGGTAAAATTGAAAGCGAGAATGTAGAATTTAAAGCAAATCCTAGTAAAAAAATCACCAATGCACCTTTAGTAGTGCTTGTAAATGGTGGCAGTGCAAGTGCGAGCGAGATTGTAAGTGGGGCTTTGCAGGATTTTAAACGCGCTATTATCATAGGAGAAAAAACCTTTGGAAAAGGTAGTGTGCAACTTATATTACCTATGGATGAAAAAGGTAAAGAAGGCTTGAGACTTACTATAGCAAAATATTATTTACCAAGTGGTAGAACTATACAAGCTGTTGGAGTTAATCCTGATATAGAAGTATTTCCAGGAAAAGTAAGTAAAGAAGAAAATCACGGCTTTGAGATCAAAGAAAGTGATCTTAAAAAACACTTACAAGCTGAACTAGATAAAATCGGACATCAAGAAAAGAAAAAAGACAACAAAGAAGATAAAAATATCATTACAAAAGAACAAATTAATAATGACATACAACTAAAAACCGCAATAGATGCGATTAAAATTTTAAACATTACAAAAGGAGAGTAAAATGGCTATGAAATTAGATCTTTTATATGAAGGAAAAGGTAAAAAAATGTTTAAAACTGATGATGAGAATTTGCTCATCACAGAATTCAAAGATGATTTAACAGCTTTTAATGCAGAAAAAAAGGGTAATGAAGCAGGAAAAGGTGCATTAAATTGTAAAATTAGTACTGAAATTTTTCATCTCTTAGAAAAAGAAGGCATTAAAACCCATCTAGTAGAAACCATCAGTGAAAAAGAACAAATTGTTAAAAAATGTAATATTATACCCATCGAAGTTATTACTAGAAATGTAGCTACAGGATCTTTAACGAAAAGATTAGGCATTAAAGAAGGCACGATTTTACCTTTTGCTGTAGTTGAGTTTTGTTATAAAAATGATGATTTAGGTGATCCTATTATCAATGATGAGCATTGTTTGATTTTAAATCTAGTGAAAAGTGAAAAAGATTTAGAATTAATCAAAAATACCGCAAGACATATCAATTCTATTCTAGTAAAATTCTTTGAATCTAAAGGCCTAAGATTGATTGACTTTAAATTAGAATTTGGTATTGATAATGATGGAAATATGATCTTAGCTGATGAAATTAGTCCTGATAGCTGTAGATTTTGGGATAGTAAAACTAATGAAAAATTAGACAAAGATCGCTTTAGACAAGACTTAGGTAATGTAAAAATGGCTTACGAAGAAGTCTTAAAAAGAATTTTAAGTTAGGAAAAATAATGAAAGTAACTATAAATATCACACTTAAAAATGGGGTTTTAGATCCTCAAGGCAAAGCCATAGAAAAGGCTTTGCATTCTTTGGATTTTAATAATATTGCAAATGTTAAAACCTCAAAACAAATTAGTTTTGATATAGCTTGTGATGATAAAGAAGAAGTTTTTAAACAAGTTGATTTAATGTGTAAAGAATTACTTGCAAATACTGTGATAGAAGATTATGAGATAATATTATGAAAGTAGCTATTATTCGTTTTCCTGGAACTAATTGTGAGTTTGATACAGCTTATGCCTTTGAAAAATTAGGGGTAAAAACTGAAATCATTTGGCATGAAAGACAAGATTTTAGTGCAGATTTAATCGTATTACCTGGAGGTTTTTCTTATGGAGATTATTTAAGATGTGCTGCTATTGCAAAACTTGCTCCTGCTATAAAAACACTTAAAGAGCATGTTCAAAAAGGTGGATATGTTCTAGGCATATGTAACGGCTTTCAAATTTTATTAGAACTTGGACTTTTAAAAGGAGCTATGAAACATAACAATAGTTTAAGTTTTATTTCTAAGATGCAAGCATTGCAAGTAGTATCAAATAATAATGCTTTTTTGAAAAATTTTCAAAAAAATGATATCATAGAATTACCTATTGCTCATGGAGAAGGAAATTATTTTAATAGCGAAGATGGTATTAAAATGCTAGAAGATAAAGATATGATCTTACTAAGATATATCAACAATCCAAATGGCTCTTTAAACGATATAGCAGGAATTTGCGATGAAAATAAAAAAGTCTTTGGATTAATGCCACATCCTGAAAGAATGTGCGATGATATTCTTGGATCAAAAGTAGGACTTAAAATGTTTGAAGGATTTTTAAATTGCTAAAAATCTTCAAATTTTTTTGTCTTTTTTTACTAACTTTTAACTTATATGCTCAAGAAAATAGTGTTTTTGAAGATTATAACACTTTAGAAAAAAATTACAATCAATTAGATGATCAAGCTAAGCAAATTTATCAAACCATCGCTCCAAGTGATGAGAGTAATTATGAAAGTAAAATCGATGATGAAAATTTCATCCCTCAAGGTTCTTTAGTATTAAACGCAAAAGAATACACCGATGAAGCCTATATAGATGAGGCTTTTACTATAGATCTTGAGGTTATTACCACAACTAATGTGAGTTTTGATTTAAATGTGAGTTTTGAAAAAAGTGATGATATGCTTTGGATAAATCCTAATCCTATTTGGGAACAAAAGGCTAATTCATATCATACAAAATTATGGTTTGAAGCTAAAAGTTTAAATGCTAGTTTAAACAAAATCATCGTTTCATTAAGCAGAAATGATCATATTTTTCAAAGCTCATCATTAATTATAAAGCCCATTAAACTTAAAAAAATCGATGCTCCTTCTAATAAATACTCACATATAGTTGCAAGCAATTTGGAAGTTAAACAAGTAAAAGCGAGTAGTTTTGATAATGATAGTATAATTTTATTTATAGAACTTGCAGGTGAAAACACAAATCTAGCAAGTTTTAACATAAAAGATATTCAAAAACAAGGTGTAGAGGCTATTAAAGGCGATTTTGAAAAACAAAGTGGATTTTATTATGCTATTTTAGATAAAAGTAAAACGCGTTTTGATTTTTCTTACTTTAATTTAAATTCTAAAGAATTAAAAGATTTTTCCTTAAAAATAGAACTTAAAGAAGATAGCATAAGTACACAAAGTGATTTAAATCCAAAAACTAATGATTTTAATTTTTACAAACAAGTTTTTTTATGGAGCTTGTGTGGTATTTTCGCTTTATGGTTTGTATTTAAAAAAAGCTATACGGCTTTAGGTTTGGCAATTTTGGCTCTAATAGCAAGTTTTTTAGCTCAAAATAACATATATAAAGCTATATTAAAAGCTGAAAGTAAAGTACAAATTTTACCAACTCTAAACTCAACTCATTTTTATTCTGGGAAATACAAACAAGAAGTAGAAGTGTTAGATTCAAGAGATGAATACAGAAAAATTTTATTTAATAATGGAAAAATAGGCTGGGTGAAAAGTGAAGATTTATCAAAGATTTAAAGCTTTAATATTTTGGGTAGAATTTATTTTATCTATTATATTTTTATGTATTGCCTTTTTATTATTGCAATCGCAAGAAAAAATTTGGAAAATCAGAAAAGTATGGTCAAAACTGCAAAAATATGTAATAAACTATAAAATTCAAACCCAAGGTTCTATACACCCTCAAGCTAATTTGCTTTTAATCAATCATCAAAGCTTGCTAGATATAGTTATTTTGGAAGATTTATGCCCAAAAAATATATCTTGGATAGCTAAAAAAGAACTAGGCGAACTCCCTGTTTTTAAAACTTTGATTAAAAAACCAAAAATTATTTGTATAGATAGAAGTCCAAAAGGCCTAGTAAAGCTTTTAAAAGAAGCCAAAGAAAGATTAAACGAGGATAGAATTTTAGCCATTTTTCCAGAAGGCACAAGATCTAAAACACAAAAACTTTTAAAATTTAAAGTCGGAGCTAAAATTTTAAGTGAAAAGCTTAAGTTAAAAGTCCAGCCTGTGGTAATTGTTGATTCAGCTAAAATTTTAGATACCCAAAATTTTAGCGCAAATAGTGGTGTTTTAAAAGTGGTATTTCTGGATCTTGTTGATACAAGTAAAGATGATTGGCTTGAGCAAACTAGAGAAAAAATGCAAACAATCTTAGATAGCGAAAGGTCACAAGCTTGATTGGTACGATTTTAGCTGTAGGTTTTGGAGGCTTTTTAGGGGCCATATCCAGAATGCTTACTAGCAACTTTTTTAATAAAATCATTCCTCATAACTTTCCTTATGGGACATTAATGGTCAATATAATAGGATCATTTTTAATAGGTTTATTTTTTTCTTATGTAAATTCTAAAGGTGTGCATATTTTTACTAAAAATTTAATTAGCACTGGTTTTTTGGGTGCCTTTACAACTTTTTCAACTTTTTCTTATGAAAATTTGTTATTTTTGCAAAATGGTGATTATTTTCACTTTTTTATAAATATTATTTTAAATGTTATCCTTTGTCTTTTGGCAGTATGGATTGGTTTTTTAATTTTTAAATAAAGGAGATATAAATGCAATTTCAAACTGAAGTTAATCAACTTTTACAACTTATGATTCATTCTTTGTATTCTAACAAAGAAATTTTTTTAAGAGAGCTTATTTCTAATGCAAGTGATGCACTTGATAAACTTAGTTATTTAAGCGTGAGTGATGATGCTTATAAAAATTTAAAATTTGAGCCAAAAATTCAAATTAATTTCAATCAAGAAGCAAAAACCTTAACTATAAGTGATAATGGTATAGGTATGAATAAAGACGATTTAATCAATCATCTTGGAACCATTGCTAAAAGTGGCACAAAAAGCTTTTTAGAGAACTTAAGTGGTGATGCCAAAAAAGACTCTCAACTTATAGGACAATTTGGTGTAGGTTTTTACTCTGCTTTTATGGTAGCTTCCAAAATAGAAGTTTTAAGCAAAAAAGCATTAGATGATAAAGCTTATCTTTGGACTTCTGATGCTAGTGGCTATGAAATAGAAGATGCAAATAAAGATGAACAAGGCACTTGCATAACCTTGCATTTAAAAGATGAAGAGTTTTTAAACTCATACCGCATTGAAAGCATAGTAGAAAAATATTCAAATCATATACAATTTCCTATTTTCATGGAAAAAGAAGAATATTTACCACTAGAAGAAGGCGAAAAAGAACCTAAAAAAGAATTAAAAAACACTCAAATTAATACAGCAAGTGCCTTATGGAGACAAAATAAAGCAAGTTTAAAAGCTGAGGATTATGAAAGATTTTATGAACAAAACTTCCATGATTCAAACAAACCTATGCTTTATATCCACACAAAAGCCGAAGGTTCTATAGAGTACAATTCTTTATTCTTTATACCTGCGCAAGCTCCATTTGATCTTTATAGAGTAGATTATAAAAGTGGTTTAAAACTTTATGTTAAAAGAGTTTTTATAAGTGATGATGATAAAGAATTATTACCAACTTATCTAAGATTTGTGCGTGGGATTATTGATGTAGAAGATTTACCGCTTAATGTTAGTCGTGAAATCTTACAAGAAAATAAAATCTTAAAAAGCGTTCAAGAAGCAAGTGTTAAAAAAATCCTAGCTGAACTTAAAAAATTCAAAGAGAAAGATAAAGAAAATTATCTTAAATTCCATGAAAATTTTGGAAAAGTTTTAAAAGAGGGTTTATATGGTTTTGGCGAAAATAAAGACGCTATAGCTAAGCTTTTATACTTTAAAAACTCAAACAAAGAAGAATTAATTGATCTTGAAGAGTATAAACAAAACCTAGCTGAAGGTCAAAATGAAATTTTTTATATTAGCGGAAAAAATGAAAAACTTTTAAGAAATTCTCCATTACTTGAAAGCTATAAACAAAAAAATATCAATGTTTTATTGCTTGATGAGGAAATTGATACCATAGTTATGCCTATGATGAATGAATTTGAAGGTTTAAAATTTAGCGCTATTAACCATCTAGCTAGTGAAGAAACTAGCGAAGAACAAAAGACTGAATTTGCAAGCTTACTCATCAAAATAAAAGAAGTTTTAAAAGATGAAGTTGAAGAGGTAAAACTTAGCCAAAGACTTTCAAATAGTCCAAGTTGTATTGTTTATGATCAAAATAAACCTGATTTTGCTATGCAACAAATTCTTAAACAAATGGGGCAAGAACAGCAAGTTAAACCTATACTTGAAATCAATCCTAATCATGAAATTTTAAAAGCCTTAAAAGAAAATGATACTTTAGCTAATGAAATGGCACATATTCTTTTAAATATGGCTAAGCTTAGTGAAGGTATGGGTATAGACAACCCTAGCGAATTTAACAATGCTTTAAGTAAAATCGTTTCCAAGGCTTTAGAAAAATGAAAAATATAGCTATTTCTAAAGATATTTTGCACGAATTTTGCATTATAGATGTAAGAACCCCAAGCGAATGGAAAAGCGGGGTTATAAAAGAAGCTTTACTCATCGCACTTTGCGATGATAATGGCTTTATGAATGAAAACTTTATCCAAGAGTTTAAAGAAAAAGTAGATTATCAAAATAAAAACATAGCCTTTGTGTGCGCTACAGGCTCAAGAAGCAAACATACTACTATGATGATAGAAGATACTCTAGGTATAGAATGCACTAATCTAGATGGTGGCATGGTAGCGCTTTTATCACAAGGTTATAAAGCTACAAAAAAAGAAGGTTGATTATGAAAAAAATATTTTTATCTTTAGCACTTTGTGCTAGTTTTGTTTTAGCAGAAGTGAAAAATATAGATATTAATGCGGATATTTTGGAAAATTATCAAGTAATTGATGTTAGAAAACCTAGCGAATGGGCACAAACTGGCACAATAAAAAATGCCATTAAAATTAGCTTTTACAATGAAGATGGCAGTGTAAATGAAAATTTCGTTGAGGAAATTAAAAAGATTTCAAGTAACAAACCTATCGCTATAGTTTGTAGAAGCGGCTCAAGAAGTGCTAAAGCTTCTGCTTTATTAGATCAAAATGGCATAGAAGTTACTAATTTAAAAGGTGGTATGAACGCACTTTTATCGCAAGGTTATAAAACCTCAAAGTAAGTCTAGTTAGACTTATTTTTTCTTTGGTCTAAATACAGAAATTACCTCTTCATTATTTTCAATATAAGCTCCACCTATTAAATCCACACAATAAGGAATAGCAGGAAATATAGGCTCAATACATTCTCTTATAGCTTTTGGATTACCCGGTAAGTTAATAATTAATGATTTTCCTTTTATACCCGCGCTTTGTCTTGAAAGTATAGCCGTTGGCACATATTCTAAGCTTTTTGCACGCATTAACTCCCCAAAACCTGGAAGCATTTTATCACACACCGCTTGCGTTGCTTCTGGTGTCACATCACGCAAAGCAGGCCCTGTACCTCCTGTAGTAAAAATCAAATCACATTTTACTTCATCAGCTAAATAAGCTAATTTTTCTATAATTAAATCATACTCATCAGGAATTAGCTCATAATAAAAACTTTTTTCATTTTTTATATAAGAATCTAAAATTTTTTCTATCTCTACTCCGGATTTATCTTCATAAACTCCGTTACTTGCTCTATCTGAAAGTACTAAAATTCCTATTTTTACCATTTTTACTCCATTATGATTTTTTCTACATCTTGTTTTTCTATTTTTTCATTTTCTAAAAGAATGCTAGCTAATCTCACTACTTTTTCTTTCATTAATTCTAAAAATTCTTTCACTTCTTGCTTTTGCTCTTGCAATAAACCCTCATTTGCCATAGCAAAAGTTTCCATGAAAGTGAGCAATTCTTTAACCTTTAAAAGATCACTTTGTGCATTAGTATAGCTTTCATTAAAAATAAGCTCCATAGCAACTGAGCCTGCTAGAAAAACTTTTATTTTATTTAATAATTCTGATTTTGATTTGATGGTATTTTCATACTCTTTAAATCTATCTTCGATTAGGGTAATTTTTTCAAATTTAACATCAAAATAAAAAGCACACAAAGCTTTAGCTGCTTGGTATGTGGCTTGAATTTTTCTTTCTTTATCGCTTAGAGAGAAAATCTTTTTTTTACCCATTAAAACCTTATTAAGCACTGCAAAAAAATCATTTTCTTCTATTAAATCTGATTTTCTTCTTATAGCATTAATAGCTGCTTCATTAACTAAAGTCTCTAAAGCTGCTCCGCTAAAACCCACACTAGCTTTTGCAATTTTTTCTAAATCTACACTAGATTTTTTTTCTTTCATATAATTTTGCAAAATATGCATTCTATCTTTAAAATCAGGCAAAGATATAAAAATTCTTCTATCAAAACGCCCTGATCTTAATAACGCTTTATCCATAAGGTCAATTTTATTTGTAGCAGCCATCACTATAACACCACTATTATCTTCAAATCCATCCATTTGAGTTAAAAGCTGATTTAGAGTATTATCTCTTTCTACATTGGAAAAATCCCCTCTACTTTTACCAACTGCGTCAATTTCATCTATAAAAATAATACTTGGAGCTTTTGATTTAGCTTTTAAAAAAAGTTCTCTAACTCTTTTTGCACCCATACCTACATAAATTTCTACAAAACTAGCCCCACTTTGATAAAAAAATGGCACCCTAGCTTCACCTGCTACTGCTTTTGCTATCAAGGTTTTACCTACTCCAGGAGGACCTACTAGCAAAACGCCTTTTGGCATTTTCACGCCAAAATCTTTATATTTTTGAGGATTTTTTAAAAAATCAACGATTTCCAAAAGCTCCACCTTAGCCTCATCAACCCCTGCTACATCTTTAAATTTAACTTCACTTACTACATCTTGTATGGTGTTATTTTGTTCATTTTTTTCTAAAATATTTTTTTCTAAAGAAAGTAAATTTTGCCTATCTTTGTTTTTTTTATTAAGAAAGAGTAAAAAGCTTATGAGAAAAGCAAGTAAAATAAATATCAAAAAAAACTCACTCAAATCATAATCTTTAGCATATTCTAAAGGAATTTTTTGCCACAAAGCATTTAAATCCACTACATCTTTAGCGATTAAAAAATTTCCTTCTTTGCTTTTTAATAATATTTCATTATTTTCTACTATAGCCTTTTGGATTAAATTTTGTTCTAAAAGCTCTTCATAAGCAGCCTTGCTAATATAATCTGGTTGATTTTTTAAAAATGCAATCAATATAAAAACACAAAGCAATAAAAATGAAGCCAAGATAATCTTTTTATTTTTCATCCTCTAACCTTAAATAGTTACAATCTTCTTTGCATTCATATTTTTCAATACTTATCCATTGTTTAGCAATATCTTCTTTGCTTGTAATTTTGATTTTATTAAAAAATTGATCATAGCCTTCATAAAAACCATCTTTTTTACTCTCGACTAAAATTTCTAAAATATTTTTTTGGTTTTTTCTAAACTCATAATTATTTTGTGCGACTATATCTTTTAAAATATTTAATCTTTCTTTGGCTATATCACCATTAATTCGCTCACTCATAGAAGCAGAATGCGTTCCATCGCGTGGTGAGAAAATAAAAGCATGGATATGTGTGAGTTTAAATTGTTTGAAATTTTCTAAAGCTTCTTGCCATATCAACTCACTTTCCCCAGGATGTGCCACGATAAAGTCTGTTCCTAAAGCAAAACCTTTTTGATTTAACTCATTAAACAATGCTAAATCATTTTGCGTGTGTGATCTTCTACGCATGATGCGTAGCATTTTCTCATGAGTGTGTTGCAGGGCAATATGCAAATGCTTTTCAAGCCAAGGTTCATCTAAAATTTCTTTAAAACTCTCATCAATTTGAGCAGGTTCTAAACTCCCAAGTCTTACTCTTTTTATACCATTAATCTTGCCTATTTCTTGCAGTAATTTTCCAAGTGTAGTTTTATCTTTTAAACCATAACTTCCTATATTAGTACCCGTTAAAACTACTTCACTATAGCCATTTTGAGCCAAAAGTTTGATTTGTTTTATTATTTCCTCACTTGGCATGCTTCTTGATTTACCTCTAACACTTGGGATTATGCAATAACTACAAGCAAAGTCACATCCTTCTTGAATTTTTACAAAAGCTTTAGTGTGATTTTCATAATTACTTACGATTTTTGTATCAATAAAGCGTAAATTTCCAAGCTCATAAAAGGCTTTATCCTGTGAGATTAACTCGTTAATTTTATCTTTATTAGAAGCTCCTAAAACTCCAAAAATTTCTTTTTTATTAAAAAAATCCTTTCCCTTGCTTACAGCACCACAGCCTGTAAGTATAACCTTAACTCCATTTTTTTTTACACTATTAATATAACTTCTAAGCCCACTATCAGCACCATTTGTAACCGTGCAAGAATTTATCACTATCACATCAGCTTCTTGTTCATTTTGTGTGACAATATGATCTTTAATATAAGTTTTTAATAATTGCGTATCATAAATATTAGTTCTACAACCAAAAGTTTTAAAATATACCTTTTTTTTCAAATATCTTCCTTATTTTCTATAAATTCATGTTTTGCCATATATAAATTTTGTGATGGATAGGCTATTTTTATATCATCATGTTTATTAAATTCATTGATAATTTCTTTACTTATATTACTTCTTAAAACCAAGGCCGCATAAGAATTTGTCATATACCAAGCAGAAATTCTCATACCATAACCTTCTAAAAATGTAAAAAACCTAGGTTCTACTTTAGGATTTCTAATGCTGTATTCATTTCTTAATTTATTCATGGATTCTTTTGCAATTTTTGTATAGCCTTTGGAAGCTTTTATAACGATTTCTTCTACTATATCTAAGGCTTTTTGATGATTTGAATCAAAAGTTAAAGTAATATCAAGTCCATCCCAAATTGTTTTCATCCCATGATGAGTATAATTTGATATAAGATTGGTAAAAATAAAATTATTTGGTATGAAAATTATCCTACCACTTCTTCGATTATCTGTATAAGTTAGTAAAGATATATCTTCATACAAAGTTATTCTTAAAAACGAAATATCAATTATATCGCCGATATAATGTGTATTGTTTTGAAAAACTCTCACCCTATCGCCCACTCTAAAACTTCCACCAAAAACTATCACACACCAACCAAGCATAGACATAAACATATCTTTCATAGCAATAGCCAAACCAGCAGAAGCAAAACCAAGCACAGTAACTAAATAGCTGATATTTTCAATATATCCAAAAAGCAAGATTAAAACAATTACATTGATATTAATAAAATTAATGATTTTATTTGCTGTATAAAAGCGATCATTATCACCTATATATTTTCTAGCTATAAATTTGAGTAAAAATGCTATGGCTACAACTATAACAATAGCCAAAACTATATTGAAAGCTCTTACACCCTGAATTTTAATTGAAGCTGTCGTTTTTTCAATCTCTTCTTGAATTTTTTTCTCATACACAGAATAAGAAATTTCTCCAAAACGCAGAGTTTGTGAAAAATCTCTAACCATTTGATTGGATATTTTTAAATATTCATCATGCTCTTTATTAGAAGATAATTTAGCTATTTCAGCTACTAAAACATTTTCTTTTATAAGCTCATCTAAAGTTTGCTTAAAACTATTTAAAAGATTGACATATTCTTCTTTGTCGCGTCTTAATTTTTTTATATGTGAGTATGCTGAAATAATAGCCAAAGGATTAGTTAGCTTATCTATTTTATCAACTTCTTCAGGTGCCAAAACCATCTTAGAAAAATTTGCACTTTTATACTCACTTAAAAGCTCTAATCTTTCTTTTAAAATTAAAATTTGTCTTTCTATAATGCTTTTATTGCGTTCATTAGCTTTTAAACTTTCTTTTTCTAAAGCCAAAATTTCATCTTGAGTTTTTCTGTAAATGTTAAAATTATTATATTTAATTATCCAAGTATTATATGCTAAATTATTATGTAATTCATTTAATTTTTGTTCTAAATGCTCTATATCATCTTGCGCTAAAAGTAATGTAAAGGGTAAGAGCAAAATCAATATAATTTTTTTCATGCAAACACCTCTAAAGTGTGTAAAATATCTTCTTTAGATATATCATTTTTTATACAAGCTTTTCCTAAACCACAAGCTAAAACAAAATTAATCTTTTGAAAATGTGTTTTTTTATCTAAGAAAAAGGCATTATAAAACTCTTCTATATTTGAAATTTTATAAGATATGGGTAATTTAAATTTCACAAGCAATTTTTGTACTCTTTGGCATTCTTGCTCGCTTAATAACCCCAAATTTAAAGCTAGAATATTTGCCATGTTCATACCTATAGCCACGGCTTCACCATGTAAGTACTTTTTATATCCTGTTTGATTTTCTATAACATGAGCAAAAGTATGCCCATAGTTTAAAAGCATTCTTAAGCCACTTTCTTTTTCATCTTGTGAAACCACATTAGCTTTAAGTTCTATACTTTTTTGGATGATTTGAGCTAAAATAATATCATCTAATTTAGCATTAAAAATTTTATCCTCGTCCAAATTTTCCAAAAAAGATAAAATTGCTTCATCAAAAACCACAGCCATTTTAGTAAATTCAGCCATACCTGCAGCTAGCTCTCTTGAAGGTAAAGTTTTTAAAAACTCACTCTCACAATACACTGCTTTTGGCTGATAAAAAGTGCCTATTAAGTTTTTACCAAATTTATTATTCACTCCGGTTTTACCACCCACACTTGCATCCACGCAAGCTAGTAAAGTTGTAGGGATATTGATAAATTCTATCCCTCTTTGATATATACTTGCTACAAAACCACCCATATCAGAGATCACCCCACCACCAAAGCTTATGAGTAAGCTTTTTCTATCTAGCTTATAAGTACACATTTGATCTAAGATATATTCTATAGTTTGTAAATTTTTATACTCTTCGCCATCTTTGATTTTTATAACAAAAAGTTCTTTAGCATGAATTTTTTTCAAAAGTGTATCCAAATGTAGTTTTGCAACTAATTCATTAGTTAAAATCACTACCTTAGTATCAAAATTTAATTTTTCTAACTCATTTATATAGACATTATAACTTGTATTTTTATCTAAATTTACCTTAACTTGCATTCTTTTCTCACAATGATGGTATAAACAATTGATAATTTTTATTCATCTTATAATATATCGTATTTAAATCCGTTTTTAAAATTTTATTGAAATTGTTTCCTAAAATTTTTTCATTAAATGGTACAAAATGCAATATATTTTGTTTGTAAGAAAATTTATTAATAGGATTATGTTCTTTTTCTTCTATCAAAAGTAATTTTTCATCATGAAGTTTTGAAAGGCTTTCAAAATACTGATGATATTCAAAAATTTCAGCTTTATTTAATTTTAAAGCATAGTAATACAAGGCAAGGCCTAGTTGAATTTGCTTGTTAAAATCAAGCATAATAGAAGCAATACCCTCTACATCTTCAAAATTTGAACTTAAAACTACAGAAGATTTTAAATCTGCAAAATCCCCTTTACCTGCTTTTAACACAGGAAGTTTTAAAGTAAAAAGAAAACTTTTTTCTTTTTCAAAAAGATAATCCTCCACCACTAGCAAACCTATGCTAGTATTTTCCACAAAAGGTTTAATGTTTTTTATATTTGTGCTTTCAAAGTCAAATATCACTTCAGTGCTATTTTTATGCAAGGATTTAAGTTTATAATACATAGGAGTTAAAGTAGGATTAATCACCTTAAAATAAAGTTTTTTGCTATTGATTCTTACATGCAAAAGCAAGCTTGCAAAAATAAGCTTTTCTATAGCAAACTCACTCATTTTTTTCATATCTATAATACAAAGTATATTATCTCCAAAAGGCGATGGAAAGCGTCCTAAGCTTGTTTTAACATTAGTAAAAACACTTTGCAAAACTTTAGGATCACCTACGATTAAAATGCTATCATTTGGCATTAAAATAAGCCCAGGTCTTGCCAGAATAAATTCATTATTTCTATAAACCATTACAATTTTAAAGCGTTTTTGACTAATAGAGCTTATGTGCCTATAAGCAAAGCTTGATCCTGCAGGAATTTTAACTTCCATAATCTCACCTTGTCCAAGCCCTATAAATTGTGCCATTGAAGGCATATTATCCAAACAACCTGTCAATCTTGTACTTAAAGTATCATAAATATTAATTACTTCACAAAAATTATCATCAATTTGGCTATTCCACAAATCCATAATAACTATATTTAATCTTGGGTATAATTTTCTTAAATTTTTATAGCAAGCTAATGTATCTGCTTCTTCTTGCATATAAATAATAGCTTGATGAAAATTTTCTTTTAATAAATTTTCTAGCTTAATCAAACTCGTAGGATCAAATTTAAAAAAAGAAATTTGTTCATTCTCTAAGTCTAAGTCTACGCTATCATCATTATAATACACAACACTCAAAGACTCTTTGAAGGTTTTGTTATTATAAATTTTCTTTAAAAAATCTTTCGCAAAAGGTCCATCAGCTAGTAATAAAATCTTATTCATTCACACCTCTAAAATATAAAGTATAATTATAGCAAAGTTATAGTTTATATTTTAAAGTTTTTATTTTTTCAAAATATATTCCACTACTTAATATATCTTTTTAAATTAACAAAAATTATTATTTTTCATTCAATAAGAATCTTAATGATGGATACTTATTTAGCTTATAAAAGGATTTTAAAGTTAAAGAGATATAATAAATATTCCTCACATGTCAATTAAAATCTACTTAAAAAAACTGTATAATATATTTTTTGGATAAAATTATCACAAATTTAGAAATAATTTAACATCTTAAAACTAAAATATATCAACAAGAAAAAGTTCATTTTGTCTAAAACTACTTTAAAGATTTAAAAATAAAAATTATATCATTTAAATAAAACAATTTTTATAAAAAACAATATTTAAAGACAAAATAAAAATAAAACTTACAAGAATCAACTATTTAAGTGAAATAAAAATATCAAAAAGAGAGAAATTTTTGTAAAATAATGCTATTGATATACAAATAGTAATTGCAATAAAAAATTTATTATTTATAAATTTTAATAAATTTAACAAAAAAATAGTTTAGCAGACGGTAGTTTATGTTGCTTCAAACTATAAATTCTACTACAACATACCTCGGAAAAAGATAATGAATTAATAAACTACTATGTTAGATATACTATTTAACTTAAAAATCAACTAGATAACTTTCTATGCATTTGATTTTAATTCCAACTTTTTTGAGCATTTGCTGCACTTATAAGATATATTTAAATAATTTATTTTCATATGTAAATCATAATTCACTTTATGGATAACACCAATACAATCACATGTATACTCAAATATTTCTTCGCTTTTTATCATCTCGTTTTGTTTTGATAAATTTTGATTAGATGAATTTTGAACATAATCTCTTATTTTCATATCATGTATACTAAAATGATTAAAAAACCATGATGATACTATATTATAAAGTTCATTTTTAAGTTCATTAGTACTACAACACTCATATAATAGACTTTTCATAGATTTTACAATATTTTTATGCATTATTATATGCTCATCTAAATATGGATATTTAATTTCTCTCATATATTCCTCTTCATCATCAAAATGATTTTTCATATATGAAAATAACTCCATTAATACTTTTTTTAATTCTGTTTTATAAATATGTCTATTTGAAAGTCTAAAAACTTCTAAAGTTAAAGCAAAAAATCTCTGATGCTGTAAATCTATTTTTTCATTGCCTAAACAATATTCATCACTCCAAGAGGGAAAATTACTTACCATATATCCCCCGCCGATTAAATCAATCGAATATTTTGCTGACAAATTTTACAATCATACTTAGCACCATTAAAAATTTTAAGATACATATTATGTGAAATTTTATATTTTTTATTTAAGCATCCACAAGTATAGAAAACATATTCTTTTTTTCTTAAAATTAGCATATTTTATATCTTCCTCTAAAATATGCTTAATAATATTATCATCTATAAAATCACTAAATTTTGTTTTAAATTCATTTATGTTTGATGTGTTTTTAACTAAAGAAGCTAATGAAGACATAATTTTTTTATGCTCTTTCATATGTATATCGATATATGGGTAAGCAATCCTTTTCATATATTTTTCTTCATATTTTGCATGATCTTTAAGTTGTTTTAAAAATTCAATCGAAAGCATTCTAACTTCATTAATACTTACATGATTATTTTTTATAAAATAAATTTCTTTAGCTAAATCAAATAAGCTTTTATGTTGTATATCAATAATACTATTCCAAACGGTATATTTTTGAGTCCATATTTTCATATATAATATTCCTTATTTTGTAGTATATATAATAGTATTATCCATAAAATAAATATTAATATATATAATTATTTAATAAAAAATTTATTTAAAAAACAACTTAGCAAACTAGCAATAATTATAAAAATAATATAAATATAAAAATACTCCTTATATACAAAATTAACAATAAAAGGGGTTATAAAACCCAAAATCGCATAAGAAATATTATAAGCAAAAGAAAGACCACTCGATCTTAACTCTGTGGTAAAAATTTGAGTCATAAAAATAGGAGCAAAAGCTATAATACCTTGTGCAAAACAAGCAAGCAAATAAAATAACAAAAACCACTCATTATAAAAGCTAAAACTAATGCCAAAAATTCCAAAAAGCAAAGTAAAAATAAAACAAATTTTAAAATGTCCTAAAAAATCTGCTAAATATCCTTGCGCTAAACTTCCTAGTATGATCATCACTATGGCCAAATTTTGATATAACAAAGCAGTAGTTTTGCTAACTCCTAATAAGCTTTCAAAATATTGTGGCAGTATCATTAAAGTAGCCACCCCACTTGTTAAAACCACAGTAAGTAAAGCGCATATTAACATACTTTTTTTATGTGTTTTTAAAGCCTGCAAAAGTGGGAAATTTAAAATTTTTTCTTTTGCTTTTATATTTTTAAAAGCTGGTGTTTCATTCAATTTCGTGCGTAAAAATAAAGCCAATATACCAAAAAATCCTCCTATAAAAAAAGGAATTCTCCAAGCAAAGCTTTCTACTTCTTCTTTATCAAAATACGCATATATAGTCAAAGTCGCTAAATTTCCAAGCAATAAACCTAAAGTCAAAGTCGCTGAAATAAAACCAAGTGCCAAACCAAGTCTTTTTTTACTCACAAATTCACTCACAAAAATCCAAGCACCACTAACTTCAGCTCCTATGGCTAATCCTTGGGCTATCCTAATAACAAAAAGCATAAAAGTAGCCAAAAGCCCTATGCTTTCATAAGTAGGTAAAAAGGCCAAAACAAAACTTGGTACAACCATTAAAAGCATACTAATATAAAAAACATTCTTACGCCCTTTTATATCTGCAAAATGCGCTAAAACAACAGCACCAAAAGGTCTGGCTAAATACCCTGCCCCAAAGGCTACATAAGTATAGATTAATGGCCAAAAATCATCATTTTGAGGAAAGAAAATTTTTGCAAAAACACTTGCAAAGAAGATAAATAAAACAAAATCATAAAATTCTAAAATACCACCTAAAGAAGCATAGATGGTATTTTTAAAAGCTTTTTGCATTATTAAATTTTGCCACCTTCAATTACTACATCATCAGCTTTTATATCATCACTAAAAAACGGCTTTAAAGTTTCATCATAAGCTTTGTGGAAAAATTGTTCATTTTGTAATTTTAAAATCAAATCATTGATAAAATTTAACATAGCTTCGTCACCTTTTTTTACAGCAGGAGCTATAACATCATGATTTCCAAGTTCTTTAATCACTACTTCAAAATTTGGATTTTCTTTAGCCCAGGCAAAAAGCAATGCATTATCATGACTTAACGCATCACCTCTTTTACCAATTAAAGCTGCAAAAGTTTCTGTATTTTGATCAAATTTAATCGTTTTAATATCTGGCATATTTTTTGTAAAATACGCATCAGCTGTTGTGCCTTTATTTAAAATTAAAGTTTTATTTTTTAAATCATCTAAAGTTTCAATATCTGACCCTTTAGGAGCCACCACCCCAAGAGCAACTTTCATATAAGGTAATGCAAAATCAACCACAGCTTCTCTTTCTGGGGTTTTTGTAAAATTTGCTAAGATTAAATCTACTTTATTTGATTCTAAAAATTCTACTCTATTTGCTGCTTCAACAAGTACAAATTGCACTTTTGACTCATCACCCAAAAGTTCTTTTGCTATGCGTTTAGCAAAATATACATCATAACCTTGATTTTTCCCTTGTGCATCTAGGTAGCCAAATGGAGGTTTATCGCCAAATACACCTATACGGATTACACCTTGCTGTTTGATTTTCTCTATGGAATTTTCATTAGAGCTTGAATTTGAGCATGCACTAAAAAAAAGTGCCATCAAAAATGATAAAAGAAAAATTTTTTTCATGTTTTATCCTTATGATTAAAAATTTAAATTTTTAAACCTTATATTATTTTTTTAAATAAATATTTTAAAAAAATAAAATTAACGATGAAAATCAAACAAATTGAGAAATTTTTTCGCACGATCTGTCTTTGGATTTTCAAAAAATTCATCAGGATTTGAAATTTCTACTATTTTACCATCATCCATAAAAACTATTTTATCAGCAACTGCTCTTGCAAAACCCATTTCATGTGTAACTATAAGCATAGTCATACCATCTTTTGCCAAATTTAAAATCACATCTAAAACTTCACGCACGATTTCAGGATCAAGTGCTGCTGTAACTTCATCAAAAAGCATGATTTCAGGGTTCATACAAAGACTTCTAACTATGGCTATGCGTTGCTTTTGTCCACCGCTTAATTCTTTAGGATAAGCTTTTATTTTATGCAAAAGTCCTACTCTATCAAGCCAGTATTTTGCTTCTTCTAAAACCTCTTCTTTTTTTCTTTTTTGCACCTTTAAAGGTCCTAAAAGTATATTTTGCTCAACATTTAAATGATCAAAAAGCTCATAAGATTGAAACACCATACCTATTTTTTGACGAATTTGAGTCCATTTTTTATAATTTTTATCAATTTTCTCATCATCTACTAAAATAGCTCCATCAGCCATTTCTTCTAAGCCATTAATACATCTTAAAAGTGTAGATTTCCCACAACCACTTGGACCTAGTATAACCACTACTTCTTTTTGATTTACTTCTAAATTAATATCTTTTAAAACATGATGATCATCATAATATTTTTGTAAATTTTGTATTTTTAAAATGCTCATATTAGCTCCATTTTTTCTCTAAAAACTTTGAATATACTGACAAAGGATAACAAAGTATAAAATAAATCAATAAAATCAAACCATAAATCACAAAAGCCGCGTAAGAATTTTGAAATAAATTAAGCTCAATCACTTGTTGACCTACTTTAATAAGCTCTATACCGCCGATTAGATAAATCACTGAAGTGCTTTTAATAATTCTTGTAAAAAGATTAATACTCATTGGCAATAATCTTCTCAAAGATAAAGGTATAATGATAAAAAGATAAACTTCGAATTTATTAAAACCTAGTGAAAGTCCTGACTCATACTGATGTTTTGGTATACTTGCTAAAGATGATCTAACCAAATCCATCATCTCAAATACACCCCAAATACTAAAAACAATAATACTTGAACCCAAAGCACTCAAATGCCATCCAAACCATTTCGCCAAGCCAAAATGCACTATAAAAAGCCAAACAATCAAAGGCATAATACGCACAAACTCAAGCATAAAACGACAAAAAACATAAAGGAATTTGTTTTTAGAATGCATTAAAATTCCAAAAAATACTCCTCCTATGAGTGAAATCAAAACACTAATCAATGAAAGCTCTAAAGTAACCTTTAAACCTTGCGCTAGTCTAAAAAAGGTATCTTGATTTAAAATTTCAAACATAATTTAACCTTTTTTCTATACGGTTTAACACTAAAGATAAAGGTAAAATCAAGATCAAATAACAAAGCACCAAAGCAAATAATGCTTCGTTGCTTTTATAATAAAGCCCTATAAGATCTTTAGCCACATATACTAAATCTGCTAAAGCAATAATGCTTACTACTGAAGTTTCTTTAAGTAAAAAAATGATATTTGCACTAATGCTTGGCATAGCTATACCCAAAGCTTGAGGCATAATAATATAACGGAAATTTTGCCATTTACTCAAACCCAAAGAAAGTCCTGATTCATATTGTTGTTTTTTAACCGCTTCCATACCCGCTCTTAAACTTTCAGCCATATAAGAACCACCTAAAAAACTAAGTCCTATCACAGCACAAGCAAAAGAGCTAAGTTGAATTCCAAATTCAGGTAAAGCATAATATAAAAAGAAAAGTTGGATTAGCAAAGGTGTGTTTCTTGAAAATTCTATATAAATTTTACAAATTGTGTTTAAAAAGGAAAATTTAAAATAACTCACTCCCACACAAAATAAACCTACTAAAAATGAAAAAAACACCCCATAAATAGCAAGTTTTAATGTAAGCCAAGAAGCTTGTATAAACATAGGGCTAAACTTGACTAAAAAATCAAAATCCATGAAACCATCCATACTTTAAAATATAATATTGTAACAAATAAGACTTAAAAAGACTTAATTAAATTTTGCATTTTTTCTTTATTTAAAATTACTATTTTACCTTTATTTGTGCAAATAAGCTCATTTTGTTTTAATTCTTTTAAAAAACGCGACAAAGATTCTGGGGGTAAATTTAAAATCACAGCGATTTCTTTTTGTTTTAAATTTTGTAGCTTTTCTTCATTTTCTAGTAAAAAGCTGACTAATCTTGACTTTAAATCCAAAGATTTTTGTCTGATAAAATTTTCTAAAATTCGAATTTTACCGATTAAAGAAGTCAAAAGTAAAAAACTAAATTCTCCATTTTCTAAGCATAATTTTTTAAATTCATTAAAATCAAAAACACAAATTTCACAATCTTGCTCACAAATTGCATTGGCTGGGTAATCAATACCCTCAAACACAGGCATTTCAGCTATAAAATTCACCGGAGTTAGAGCGTGTAGTGTTAGCTCAAAACCTTTTGCATTCACCTTGTATATACGCACTTTTCCACTTAGTAAAATGTAAATTTTATTTGCTTTTTCACCTTGAAAAAATAAAATATTTCCTTTCTTAAAATACTTCTTTTCGCCCTTTGAAATCAAAATTTCAAAATGTTTATCCATTTTTTTCTTCCATATTTTTAATACTTTCTTTTGCTTTTAAAACCAGCTCTTCATCATCTGCAAAATCAAAAAATTTAAAGTGATTTCCATGTTGCACTCTACCATCTAGCAAATCCCCACTTAACCTGTTTTTTAAATCAAGCTCAGCTATTTTAAACCCATCTAAAGTTTTAGCAAATTCAAGCAAACGACTTGGAATTTCTTTTTGCTTAGTATATAAATAACAAAAGCTCTCAAGCCCTACTCTACCTACCCTACCTCGAAGCTGATGTAAGGTAGCAAGCCCAAGTCTTTCAGCCCCAACAACTACAATCACGCTTAATCTTGGTAAAGAAATTCCCACTTCAACCACAGTCGTAGAAAGTAAAATCGTGCCTTTTTCTCTAAATTCTTGCAAAATTTGATCTTTATTTTTATCTTTTCCATGAGTCACATAAACATTTTTGTATTTGTTTATCCAATACCCTTGTGCTTGTTCTAGCGATAAATAATCTATATTTTCACTTTCATTTACCAAAGGATAAATGATGATCACTTGATGATTTTTAGCTAGTTCATCGTCGATTTTTTTAAGCAAATATTTAAAATCTTTATCTTGTATGCAAAAAGTTTTAATGTCTTTTTTAAAAGGCATTTGTTTAATAAAACTAAAATTTACAAGCTCACTTTGTATCATAGAAAGTGTTCTTGGTATAGGTGTAGCAGAAAATTGCACGATATGTGGAGCATATTGAGAGTTTTTACTAAGCTCACTTATTTTTTGTCTTTGATTAGAACCAAAGCGATGTTGCTCATCTATCATCACTAAAACTGCTTCAAATTCTTCTTGATGAATGAGCGCATGTGTACCTATGATAAAATGGGCTTGTTCTTTTAATTTTGCTAAATCTTTATCTTTTTTACCACCCTTTAAAAGCAATACATTAACAAAATCAGGCAAAAGTCTTTTTGCTTCATGATAAATTTGCTCTGCTAATATACTAGTTGGAGCCATTAAAATAGCCTTTTTAGGATATACTAGCAAACTTGCAGCAAGTATGACCAAAGTCTTACCACAACCCACATCACCCATCACCACACGCCTTTTAGCGACTTTATTTTGCAAATCTTTTTTAATATCTTCTATTGCTAAAAACTGATCATTTGTAGGGCTAAATTCTAAACCCTTAAGCCAAGAGCTTATATCAAAAAGTTCTATTTCATAAGCATTTTGTGATATTTTTTTACCCTTTAAACGCCTTAAATGATTAAAAATTTCTATATATTTTAAGTCTTTAACTATGGCATTAAAATTTTCATAAAGAATTAAATCATCATAATTGTGTAAATTCAAAAGTAAATTGATATATTTTTGTTCTAAATTTAGCGCTTTTAAATTAGCTTCATTGACATATTTTAAAATAAGTTTTTTTATGCTTTCATCTTTAATAGAACTAATTTGGTATTTAGGGACTATTTGACCTATATTTTTTACTATTTTTGGGTTTATAAACTGCCAAATTCCATTAAAAAAATTCATCTTTGCATGGATACAAATTAAAGCATTATGTTTAAAAATTTTAAAATGCCACTTATTAGGATGAAAAATTACTATATTTGCTTTTATACCCCATTCTAAACATTCACAAAGTATAAAAAGTTGGGAGTGATGATTTTGTGTGCTAATAATTTTTACATTTTGAGTGCAAAATGTATCTTTTGGAAACTTTGAAATTCTAAAATCATCAAATTTTTTAGGTAAAATCAAAGCCAAATCGATACAATTTTTAACCCCTAAAGCATGAAGTAGTTTTAAGTCCTTTTCTTCAACTTTCATTTTCTATGCTTGCAAAACTCACTTTGGTAATTTCACTATGTGCTTTGATAAAGTCATTTAACTCATCTAAATTAGTGTTTTTAATCTTTTGCATTTCTTCTTTTAAATTTCCAAGTTTTAAACCATGCAAATATTCATTTAGCATTATATCTAGTCTTTTAGCCAAGTTTTCATACCTTAAAGGCATAGAGCCTACTAAAAATTGTTTAGCTAGTTGAAATTCTTTTTCATTGACTCCATTTTGGACAAAGTTTTCAAAAACTTCCTTAACTAAAGCTTTAGCCTCATTAGAACTTTCATTTTTAGTTTGCAAATACCCAAAAACTCTACTATAATTTAAATTTACATCAAGCATAGCATATGCTGAATACGCCAAGCCTCTTTTTACACGCACTTCTTCCATCAAACGCGAACCAAAACCACCTTGACCTAAAATAAACAAAGCAAGTTTAGCTAAATACATTTTCTCATCATTAATTTGTATATTAAATGGAGAGCAAAAGTATATATAAGCTTGCTCAGTGCTTTTTTGCTCACTTACTTCTATACTCTCATCAACGAGCTTGTAGCTTTTGTTTTGATTTGGGGCATTTCTTTTTAGAATTTGGCAAATTTTTTCTACTTTAATCTTTACTTCATCTTCTTTAATATCTCCACCAAAAACAAATAAAGCATTATCAAGTACTAAATTTTCACTCATAAAATCTTGTAATTCTTTTAAACTAATCTTTTCTATGCTTTCTTTAGTCCCATCAAGACCACTAGCAAAAATTTCATCTTTAAAAACATTCTTATTCAAAAGTCTTTTTGCTTGATAATCATAATCAGTATTTAAACTTGCAAGTTCACCCAAAGCTAAAGTTTTTAATCTTTGTAAAATTTTTTCTTCAAAACGCACACTTAAAAACAATTCTTGTAATTTTTCTAAAGCAAAATCAAAATGTTCTTTCAAGCATTTAATACTAATTTGAAAATGTTCAAAACTAGCCTTAGCATAAAGCTCTATAGCACGGTATTCTAAGCTTTTAAAAAACTCATCATTACTTCCTTCATTTAAAAGCCTAGCAAGCATACTTGCACAACCTCTATTGTGTTTTTCTGCTATTTTTCCACTATTTTTAAAAATGAGCTTAAAAAATACTACAGGAAGCTCATTTTCATACTCATATATTATGTCTATTTTAGTTTCATTAAAGTCTAAATTTAACATTAAAACCTTTCTAAAATATTATAAGCTGTATCGCGTTTGGCAGGTAATTCCCCTATATCTTTAATAAGTTCTATCATTTGTTCTTGATTCATTCTATATTTTGCACCAGCTGCGGCTACAACATTTTCTTCCATCATAGTTGAACCTAAATCATTTGCACCAAATTTTAAAGCAAGTTGGCCTATTAAAGAGCCTTGCGTTACCCATGAACTTTGTAAATTTTTAAAATTATCCAAATATAATCTTGCCAAAGCTAGCAATCTTAAATATCTATTAGAGCTTTGCTTGATGATTTCAGGATGTTTTTTGATCAAAGGGGTATTTTCACTTTGAAATGACCATAAAATAAAAGCTCTAAAGCCATTTGTTTTATCTTGCAAATTTCTTAAATGATCAAAATGTTCGATGATTTCCTCATCATTTTCAACCGTACCAAACATCATTGTAGCAGTACTTTTCATACCTATATTATGCGCACTCTCATGTACCCTAAGCCAAGTAGCCGTGTCGCATTTATGTGGCGCTATAATATCTCTCACCCTATCGCTTAATACTTCAGCACCCGCTCCAGGTATAGAAAAAAGTCCTTTGACTTGTAATCTTTTTAAAACCTCTTCTATAGAAATTTTAGAAACTCTTGCTATATAAGCTATCTCTACTGCTGAAAAACCATGCACGGTAATAGTTGGATAATTAGTTTTTATATAAGAAAGCAAATCTTCATACCATTCTATTTTAAGTTTTGGATGTACCCCGCCTTGAAATAAAATTTGCGTTCCACCTATAGCTTGTAATTCTTCTATTTTTTGCCCTATTTCTTCATATTTTAAAATATAGGAATCATCATCTTTTTCTTTTCTGCAAAAAGCACAAAAATCACAATCAATACAGCAAATATTTGTATAATTTATATTTCTATCTACCACAAAAGTAGTTATTTTTTCAGGATGAAGCTCTAATTTTCTCTCATAAGCCATTGCACCTAGTTCATATAAAGGTGCATTTTGGAGCAAATTTAACGCTTCTTTTTTACCTAATCTACTCATTCTTAAACCTTTTTATAAAAAAGGATTATTATAACATTTAAATGTAAAATAATCTTAAAGACGATATAATCAAGCCCTTTAATTTCATATATTCATAGGATACTCATGACTTATAGGTCTTTACTTAAAAATAATAAAACTTTTCGCCTTTTAGCAATAGTACAATTTATAAGTTATTTTGGTGCGTGGTTTTCTCAAGTAGGTGTTTTTACTCTTTTAACTAAAGAACTCGGTGCACCTGCAAATATCATAGGTTTTTCAGCTATTTTTGTTTTTTTACCTTCTATTATACTTGCACCTATAAATGGAGTTATAGTGGATAGATTTAAACCTAAAAATTTATTGCTAACAATGATTAGCATTGAAATGATTTCTATTTTTATGTTAATTTTTGTAAATTCTTTAGCCATGCTTTGGTTGTTATACTTTTTAACCTTTGTTCGTATGGCAGTTGCAAGTATGTATTTTCAAACAGAAATGTCGGTTTTACCTAAAATTTTAACCCCACAAGAATTAAAACTAGGCAATGAGCTTCATAGTATCATATGGGCTGTATCATATGCTTTGGGTATGGGTGCAGCAGGGCTTTTTATAGATCTTTTTGGAGTAAAGCCAGCCTTTATAGCTGATACTTTAATGCTATTTTGTGCTATGCTTATACTCAAAACTTTGATTTTACCTAATGAAAAAAATACCACACAAAATAATCTTTTTATATTAATCAAAGAAGGCTTAGTTTATGTATTTAATAATAAAAAAATCATTCATTTGATTTTACTTCATGGGGTTGTAGGGATAACTGCTTATGATGTTTTAATCACTCTTTTAGCAGAATATGAATACGCAAAAGTTATTTCCATACCTCTAGCCATAGGGCTTTCTAATGCTATAAGAGCCATATCTTTACTTATAGGCCCTTATGTGCTTAGTCCTTATATTAATAAAAACACTTTGGTATATTTATACTTAGCGCAAGGTGTGGGTATAATGCTTTGGGCTTGCTTGCAATTTAACTTTTATCTTGCTTTTGTAGGCTTGGTAATGGCTGGTTTTTGCACTTCATCTTTATGGAGCTATACCTATACACTTTTACAAAATGATTGCGACAAAAGATATTATGGCAGAGTGATTGCTTACAATGATATGGTATATTTAACCTTTAGTGCAATCATTGCTTTTTCAACAGGATATTTATTTGAATTTTATGGAATAAAACTAAGTCATTTTACTTTTGGCTTAGGAGTATGTTTTATCTTTGCAGCAATTTATTGGTGGTGGTTTAATAAAAAATATAATTAATCCACCTTAGAATAATAAACTCCACCTGCTGAAAAGTTTTTTTCAAAATAAGCTGTTTCAGGCACAAGATCTGACTTTCCTGGGTAAATTCTACCTTCTTTATTCAATATCCTATAAAAACGCTCCATAAGTCTTATTTTAAAATCTTGATCAAAATATATCATCATATTTCTTGAAAAAATCACATCAAATTTTCCAAATTTAAATAAAGAATCATCAAAGACATTACAAAGATCAAAACGGCATCTACAAGCTAGGGTTTCTTTTTTAAGATGATACATTCTATCTTTTACATCAAAATAACGCGTTTTTTGCATAGTGTTTAATCTAGATACTGAACGCTCTGAATAAATCATTTCATTACATTTATCTATCATTTTTTTATTAATATCTATACCAACTATATTCATACCTTTAACAAAATTCTCACTTGCTAAAATAGCTAAAGAATACACTTCTTCGCCGCTTGAACATGGAGCACAAAGCACATTTACAGGGCGATCAAGAGATTTTATATAAAAAATCACATCTTTTAATTGCTCTAATTCTCTAAAAAAATAAGTCTCACAAACTGTAATAAAATCCATAGTTTCTTGTTTTAAATTTCTTTGAAACTGCACTTTTTCATTTAATTCACTAAGACTGCTCAAGCCTAATTCTTGTAAAAATTTAGGAAGTTTAATAGATAATATATCCTTTTTCGCATTTAAGTTATTTCCACTTATTTGCTCTACGATTTTTACAAAATCATTCATTTCATTTTCTGTAATCTTTATCATCTTTTTTGTCCTACGATTTGATGAAATTTGTTATTTCTTTTTTGAGTTCTATTAAACTCATAGGTTTTAAATTTGGATTAGTATCTCTAGCTTTTTTTGGCATACCATATACTATAGAATCTGCCTCATTTTCGCACAAACACCTTACTCCTGCTTTATAAAGTTCAAACAAAGACTTAGCACCATCATCGCCCATTCCTGTCATAATCAAAGCTAAAATTTTATGATATTTGCAAAGATTAACAGCAGAATTAAATAGCACATCAATCCCTGGATTAAAACTACTAGTTTCATCTGTAGTATTTAATGTTAAGGTATTGTTGCCACTTAAAATCATATTTCTTTGACAAATATAAATTTTATTTTTCAAAACTTCCTTATCACTTGGTATAATCACCTCGCTTAATGCTTCTTTGTTAAATTGATTTACAAAAGAAGGAATAAACGCAGGATTCATATGCTGAGCAATCACTACTGCACAATCTTTCAATTCTACATCATTTAGTAAAAACTTTAGTTGGCTTGGGCCACCTGTTGAAGAACCAATTAGAATAAGCTTCATTTTTTACCTTAAATAATTATTGTTATTATATCAAATAAATATTTGAAAACATAAAAAAATAATTATATATAAGAAAGAAAAATTTTAATTAAATATGATAAAATTAATACTTTAAATTTCAAAAATGATAAAGTGAATGTTAAATGTTAAGAGAAAAAATTTATATTGCAAGTGATCATGCTGGTTTTATTTTAAAGCAAGAAATTACTAAATTTTTACAAGAAAAAAATATTACTTTTGAAGACTTAGGTCCTTTTAGTGAGGATCGTTGTGATTATCCTGATTATGCACATTTATTAAGCTCTAAAATAAACGAAAAAAGTTTTGGAATTTTAGTGTGCGGATCAGGAATTGGTATGAGTATAGCAGCAAATCGTCATAAAAATATACGCTGTGCTTTGTGTAATGAATCTTTAAGTGCTAAACTTTCAAGAGAACATAATGATGCAAATGTTTTAGCACTAGGAGCTAGATTAATAGGGGTTGATATGGCTTTTGAAATTATCTCAAATTTTATCAACACTTCTTTTAGCGGCGGAAGACATTGCGCAAGAATTAGCAAAATAGAGGAAAGATTATGATCTTAAGTTGGCTTGTATTAACTGTATTAATTTGTATTAGTATTTATATGACTATTATGCTACTTTATTATAAAACCCTGCTTCATAAAGAAAAAGTAGCAAAAGAATTTATAAAAAACAACCTTGATGATACTGAAATTGTTATTAGAAAACTACAAGTACAACTTCAAAGAAGTTTGGGTAATATTGATATTTTAACTGAAGAATTAAACAAAAGTAAAGCAGACTTAACCTCTCTTAGAACAAGAAATTCACAATATCGTATTGAAAATGAAAAACTAAGACAAAGAATCAAAGAATTAGAAGCAAAAATAGAGGCATTATTATGATAAAAGAGCAAGATAAAAAATATTTACTAGATAGCATTAGAGCTATTAAGGACTTTCCAAAAGAAGGGATTGTTTTTAGAGATATTACTACTTTATTAAACAACAAAGAAGCATTTGCGTTTTTAATGGATCATTTAGTTGAAAAATATCAAAACGCAAAGCTTGATTATATCGTTGGTATAGAAAGTAGAGGTTTTATTTTTGGAGCTGCCTTGAGCGCTAGTTTAAGACTTCCTTTTGTACCTATAAGAAAACCTGGAAAGCTACCTTCAAAATGCTTACAAGAATCTTATAGTTTAGAATATGGCAGTGATACTATAGAAATTCATATCGATGCTTTTAATAATCAAAAAGCAAATGTTTTACTTATAGATGATCTTATCGCTACAGGTGGCACAGCTATCGCTGCTGTGAAACTTATAGAAAAACTCAATGCAAAATGTGTTGAAGCTTGTTTTTTACTAGAGTTAAAAGATCTAGATGGTGCTAAAGAATTAGCTAAATTAACTTCTGTTTATAGTGTTTTAGAGGTATAAAATGGAAGAATTTTTAAAACAACTTTTGTATGATTATAAAAATTGGGCTTATATTATTGTGTTTTTATGGTGCATACTTGAAGGAGAACTTGCACTTATTTTAGCAGGTATTTTTGCACATGAAGGCCATGTAAATTTAGGACTTATTATCTTTATAGCAGGCTTAGGTGGCTTTGTAGGCGATCAAATATACTTTTATATAGGAAGATATAACAAAAAATACATTCAGAAAAAACTTCGCACCCAAAGGCGTAAATTTGCCATAGCACATTTACTTTTACAGCGTTTTGGTTGGCCTATTATCTTCATACAAAGATATATGTATGGTTTTAGAACTATTATACCTATGAGTATAGGATTAACTCGCTATAGTGCTAAAAAATTTGCGTTTATTAATCTTATTAGTGCGTGGGCTTGGGCTGCTATAACTATTTTACTTGCATGGTTTTTTGGAAAAGAAATTTGGCTTGCAGTAGAATGGGCTGGAAATCATTGGTATTTTGCAGTGCCAATTATTGCTGGCTTTTTATTAGCTTTATTTTTAGGAATGAAACAAATAGAAAAATCAATACTTACAAGAAGGACTCGCAAATGACTTTTAATTTTATAGAAGAAAATATCGGCTCTATAAATGCTGATTTTGAAATCATTTTAATACAAGATAAAAAAATAGAACAATACACTCAAAGTCAAGAACTTTTCAAGCTTTCAAGCTATAAAGGTGAAGGAATTTGCATAGATATGCAAAATAAAATTCTTTACAGTGAACTTAAAAGCTTAGAATATGAAGATATAAGGCTTGCTTTTGCAAATGCATACAAAGCTTTAAAAAAACTTGAAATTCGAAGCGTAAAAACAAAAAGTGTCATAGGAAAATGTGTAGTAAATAGCTTTAATGCTATGATTCAAGGATTTACTTTTGGTGCTTATGAATTTAACAAATACAAAAAAGAAAAAACACCAAGCAAATTAGAAAATATCTTCATTGCAAAAGATGAAATTAATAATAAAACATACAACCTAGAAGAGGCTTGCATAGGTATAAACTATGGTCAAATTTTTTCAAATGCTTGTGATTTTGCAAAAAATATCGTTAATGAAATCCCACAAATTTACACTCCTGCCAAAATGGCCGAAGATGCGCTTGAACTGAGCCAAAATAATTCTAATATTTCATGTAAAATTTATGAAAGCGATTTCTTAGAGCAAGAAAAAATGCAAGCATTTTTAGCAGTAAATCGTGCTTCAATTCATCCCCCAAAACTCATTCATCTTTCTTATAAACCACAAAATCCAAAAATGAAAGTAGTGTTTGTAGGTAAAGGGCTAACTTATGATAGTGGTGGACTTAGTTTAAAACCTGCTGATTACATGCTAACGATGAAATCAGATAAAAGCGGTGGTGCGGCTGCAATGGCTATTATCAAAGGTGCAAGTGAGTTAAACCTTGATATAGAAGTTCATTCTATCATCGGCGCAACTGAAAACATGATAGGCGGAAATGCTTATAAACCTGATGATGTGCTTATTTCAAGAGAAGGTGTGAGTATAGAGGTTAGAAATACCGACGCAGAAGGAAGATTAGTTTTAGCAGATTGTCTTTCACTTGCTCAAGATCTAAAACCTGATTTATTAATAGATCTTGCTACTTTAACTGGAGCTTGCGTAGTAGGACTTGGAGAATACACAAGTGCCATCATGGGAAATAATGAAGATTTGCAAAATGAATTTTATAAAATAAGTAAAAAAAGTGGAGATTTAGCTACTATTTTACATTTTAATCCGCACTTAAAAGAGCTTATAAAATCAAACATAGCAGATGTTAGTAATACCTCTTCAAGTCGTTATGGCGGAGCCATTACTGCGGGATTATTTTTAAATTCTTTCATTAGAGAAGAATACAAAGACAAATGGCTACATTTAGACATTGCAGGACCAGCTTATTTAGAAAAAGCTTGGGGTTATCATAATTTTGGTGCAACCGGAGCAGGTGTTAGAATGTGCCTTTCATATTTACTTTATCTTTCAAGGAAACAAAAATGAGTTTATCAGTTGGTATAGTAGGACTTCCAAATGTTGGAAAATCTACCACTTTTAACGCTCTAACAAGAGCACAAAATGCTGAAAGTGCAAACTATCCATTTTGCACCATAGAACCAAACAAAGCAGTGGTACCTGTGCCTGATCATCGCTTAAAAGAACTAGCAAAAATTGTTAATCCACAAAAAATTATACGCTCAAATATAGAATTTGTTGATATAGCAGGCTTAGTAGCAGGAGCTAGCAAAGGTGAGGGTTTGGGTAATAAATTTTTATCTAACATACGCGAAACAGAGATGATTTTACATATTGTGCGTTGTTTTGATGATGAAAATATCACCCATGTTGCGGGCAGTGTTGATCCTGTGCGTGATGTACAAATCATAGAAACAGAACTTATACTAGCAGATATAGAACAACTTAGCAAAAAAATAGAAAAACTCACTAAAGGTGCAAAGGCCAATGAAAAAGGCGCAAAAGAAACCTTGGCATTAGCTAATGAACTTTTAGAGCATTTAAATCAAAATAATAGCGCAAGTTCTTTTGCTAATAAAAATGAAATCTATCATGCTCTTATAAAAGAACTAAGATTGCTTTCAGCTAAAGAAGTGATATATGGAGCAAATGTAGATGAGAATTCACTTTTAGAAGATAATGAATTTGTAAAAGATCTTAAAGAATTTGCAGCAAAATCAGGCCATGAAGTAATCAAACTTTGCTCTAAAATAGAAGAAGAAATGATAGCTTTAAGCGATGAAGAAAATTATGAATTTTTAAAATCTTTAGGTATAGAAAGTAGCGGACTTGAAGTAGTTATACGCACAGCATTTTCAAAGCTAAACTTGATTAGCTATTTTACAGCAGGTCAAGTAGAAGTTAGATCATGGACTATACAAAGAGGTTGGAAAGCACCAAAAGCAGCAAGCGTGATCCATAATGACTTTGAAAAAGGTTTTATCAAAGCTGAAGTAATTTCTTATGAGGATTATATCGCTTGCAAAGGCGAAAGTGGTGCTAAAGAAGCAGGAAAACTACGCCTTGAAGGGAAAGATTATATCGTACAAGATGGCGATGTAATGCATTTTAGATTTAATGTTTAATTTCAATTGCAAGCTAAAACAGCTTGCAATCTCAAAAATACACCCCTCCACTTAAATACAATTTCATTCTATGTTCATCATCATATTTATACTGATGAACTGCTCTTGCTGCATCAAGTTTTATATAATACTCATTAGCTTTATTATAAAGTATTTGTAAGCCTACT